>CAXSEU010000186.1:0-6173 GCA_964236485.1 uncultured Lichenihabitans sp.
AATCACCAAAGTCCCTGCAGACCGCGCCGCCTGATTGCCGCCGTCACCCAGTTTCCGTCATAGCTCTGGGCGGCCTCTCGAAGGTTGAAAGAGCAGCCTACTTTCCCGCGGCGATCCGCGTGCCAAAGGCCTGAAGCTGATCGCGGTTGATCGAGGGGTTGCGTCGCGCCTCCATGAACAAACCTCACATGCGAATCCCATGCTCCGTGAATCATACGCTGCACGACTCTGCGGCACATGCGCAAGACTGCGCACGATCTCGCGAAGACCGAAGCGGGCCTGGAGGTCTTGAGGGATGGCGCGGCGAAAGACCCAGCCGTGGGGGCGCCGCCGAAGATAGGTTCCATTCGCCACGGGGGGACGATCCACGCCGGCCGGCGTGGTGTGACGACCCCGCGCCGGCTGTCCGGTTGGACATCTTGCTTGGACTCAGCGCTTGGAGTCGCCTAAACCCCAAGCCCGCGCCGAGCGGCTCAGATCAGGAACATCAATGGCTTAGCGGCGATGTGGCTGGGGGACCTGGATTCGAACCAAGATTGACGGAGTCAGAGTCCGCTGTTCTACCGTTGAACTATCCCCCAACAGCGCGGGTCGTCTCGCGGGAGCGAGACGCGACGTGGCTCGGCACCCGCCTGCCGGTTGGTGAGCGGCCTATAGGGCCCCGAGGCCGAGGGCGCAAGGCATTTCTGATCCCGCGCCGTCGCTCACGCGGGCACGAGCCGGCGCTTGTCCAGCATCATGTGGATGCCCTTGTTGCCGTCCACCGTCTGGGTGACGCGGAGGTCGCCCGCCAGCGAGCAGAGCATATAGGCCTGGTTGCGTGTAAGTCTCGAGCGGGCGCAGACATGGAGCACCATCTCCCGCACGGCCTGGCGCGCCGCCGTGTCGAGATCCTCGTCGAGCCCGACCGCGATGAGATGCGTCGGGCTTTCCGCGAAGGGACGCTGCAGCGGAAAATCCTTGCGCACGGTGAGCCGGAAGCGGCCCGTGACCCCGGTCTCGAGCGCCGTGATGCAGACCTCGCCATCGCCCTGCAGCCCGTGGCCGTCACCCGCATAGAACCCCGCGCCGTCGTCGAAGACCGGCAGGTAGAGCGTGGTGCCGGCGCGCAGCTCCTTGTTGTCCATGTTGCCGCCGAAGCTGCGCGGAACGTTGGAGCTGCATGGACCCCAGGCGGCCGGGGGCGCCACCGCCATGATGCCGAAGAACGGGTCGAGGGGCAGCTCGTCCCCGCACGGCAAGATGCAGCGGCCGCGGGCAAGGTCGATCTCGGGGTGGATGGTCTCGTAGTCGGTGAACTCCTCCGGCAGGGTCCCGCGCAGCGGCAGGATCGACACGTAACCCCAGTCCTGATTGACCACGACCTCGAGGATGTCGATCTGCAACGTATCGCCGGCCGCCGCGCCCTCGACATGGATCGGCCCGACCAAGAGATGCGCGCCGTTCCCCTGGACAAGCGTCCTCACGGCGTGGAGGTGCCGGGGCTCGACCCGGCCGAGGTCGGGCGGCAGGCTGGGCAGCCCGCCGGCCGGACAGGCGTGCAGCGTCACCTCGTCGCCCGACGCGATGCGCAGCACGGGAGCCGTCCCGGCAGCGAGAACGCCCCAGACCATCGTGTCCGCCGAACCGAAGATCTCATGATGTCGCATGGGTTCGCTTCCATCGGTGCCGGGCCGGTGGGTGTCCCGCCGCCGGCTCTGCAAGGGCGGGACCGGCCACGGGGTCGATGCTACATTGCCGGTTCCGCGGGCGCGTGTCTCGCCTTCATGATGGAACGGGTGGTCGGCATGAAATGCACCGTCGAGATCGATTGCACCCCGCTCGAAGCACGACAATTCTTCGGCCTCCCGGACGTCACGCCGCTCCAGGCCAGGATCTTGGCCGAGGTCGAGAAGAAGATGCTGGCCGAGATGGATCGCTTCTCGCCCGAGGCCATGCTGAAGACCTGGCTGTCGGTCTATTCGCAGACGCCCGAGCCGTTGCAGGACCTCTTCAGCAAGATGATGACCAGCGCCGGCGGGATGGGACGCTCGTCGCCCCGGTCAGGGGCCTGAAGGCGCGGTCTCCTCGAGTTCGATCAGCGTGCCGCAGGCATCTTCCGGGTGCAGGAACAACACCGGCAACCCGTGGGCTCCGAGCCTCGGCCGCCCGTCGCCGAGGACGCGGGCCCCTTCGGCCGCGAGCCTGTCGCGCGCCGCAAGAAGGTCCTCCACCTCGAAGCAGACGTGGTGCATGCCCCCGCCGGGGTGACGGGCCAGAAACGCCGCGATGGGCGAAGCGGCGCCGAGCGGCGCCATCAGCTCGACCTTGCTGTTCGGCAGGGTGACGAAGACGACGCTTACCCCGTGTTCCGGCAAGGGCAGCGGCGCCGAGACCGCCGCCCCGAAGGCGGTGCCGTAAAGCCGGGCCGCAGCGTCGAGATTCGGCACCGCGATCGCGACGTGGTTGAGCCGCCCGATCATCCGTTCCTCACTCGAAATCCAGGATCGTCGCCTCGAACCCCAGGGTGTCGCCGGCGCGGACCAGGATTTTGGCCACCGTGCCGTCGCGCTCGGCCTTCAGCACGTTTTCCATCTTCATGGCCTCGACGATCGCCAGGGACTCGCCGGCCTTGACGGCCTGGTCGTCCGCGACCAGCACCTCGTGGAGCAGCCCCGGCATGGGGCAGAGCAGATGCTTGCCGTGCCCGCCGTCGCGCTTCGCCGGCATCAGCCGGGCGAGGTCCGCCTCGCGGCGCGTATAGACCCGCGCCTCCGCGACGACACCGCGGTGCGACAGCAGCGCGCCGTCCGGGACGGCGAGCACCTGCACGGCGATCTCCTCTCCGTCGATCGTCCCGCACCAGAGCGACTGGCCGGGCCGCCAGTCCGCCACGACTTCAACGAGGCCGTGGTCCTCGAAAGCCACGGCGAGGCCCCGGCCGGGCTCGTGCTCGATCGTGAATGGCATCTCCCGCCCGCCGACCATCACCACCCGCAGGCGCTCGAAGGCCACCGGCCGCGCCACCTTCATCTGGCCCGTGATGCGGCGCTTGCGGGCGTTCAGCGTGTTGTCGATGGCGGCCGCGACGGCGGCGAGCCGGAGGGCGATCTGCCCTGTCGGTTCCGGACTGGTGAAGTCGCCCGGAAACTCCTCCGCGATGAAGCCCGTCGACAGCCGCCCCGCCTGCCAGCGGGGGTGAGCCATCAGGGCCGAGAGGAACGCCATGTTGTGGCGGAGGCCGGCTATGATGAACCGGTCGAGCGCGCCGGACTGCGCCTCGATGGCCTCCGCGCGGGTGGGCGCGTGGGTCACGAGCTTGGCGATCATGGGATCGTAGAAGATCGAGAGGGCGCCGCCCTCGACCACGCCGGCATCGATCCGCACGGTGACGCCGTCGCGCGTGCCGGTCTCGGGCGGACGATAGGTGACGAGGCGGCCCGTCGAAGGCAGGAAGCCGCGCGTCGGGTCCTCGGCATAGATCCGCGATTCGACCGCCCAGCCCCGGAGCCGCACGTCGCCCTGGCGCAGACCCAGCGGTTCGCCCGCCGCCACGCGGATCATCTGCTCGACGAGGTCGATGCCGGTCACGAGTTCGGTCACCGGATGCTCGACCTGTAGCCGCGTATTCATTTCCAGGAAGTAGAAGGAGCGGTCCTGCCCGACGACAAATTCCACCGTGCCGGCGGAATCGTAATCGACAGCCTTGGCCAGCGCCACGGCCTCGGCACCCATCGATCGGCGCGTCCCCTCGTCGAGCAGGGGCGAGGGGGATTCCTCGAGGACCTTCTGGTTGCGGCGCTGGATCGAGCATTCGCGCTCCCCGAGATGGACGAGGTTGCCGTGACGGTCGCCCAGCACCTGGATCTCGATGTGGCGCGGGTTCTCGATGAACTTCTCGATGAACAGCCGATCGTCCCCGAACGAGGCGGCCGCCTCCGAGGCCGCGCGGGCAAAGCACTCCGCCACCTCGGACGACGAGAAGGCGACCCGCATGCCCCTGCCGCCGCCGCCCGCCGAAGCCTTGATCATCACCGGGAAGCCGATCTCCCGGGCGATCTCGACGGCGTGGGTCGCGTCGGCGATGACGTCGAGGTGCCCCGGCACGGTGGAGACGCCGGCGGCGCGCGCGCGGCGTTTGGATTCTATCTTGTCGCCCATCGCCGCAATGGCGCTGGCGTTCGGTCCGATGAACGTGATGTTTTCCGCCAGCAAGGCTTCCGCGAAGGCGGCGCGCTCGGAGAGGAACCCGTAACCCGGGTGGACCGCCTCGGCGCCGCTCGCCCGGCAGGCCTCGAGGATCCGGTCGATGACGAGATAGGACCGCGCCGCCGGTCCCGGCCCGATGGCGAGCGCCTCGTCGGCCATCTCGACATGCGGCGCGTCGCGATCGGGTTCCGAATAGACCGCCACCGTGGCGACGCCCATGCGCCGGGCGGTGCGGATGATGCGGCAGGCGATCTCGCCCCGGTTGGCGATGAGGATTTTCTTGAACAAGTTTTGCCTTCGATCAGCCCTTGCGTCCGCCCTTCATGTGGCTCGCCGCTCTTCCGCCGGGGCCGAACCTAGCCTCAAACCCCGGGGGTCGCTATGGTCTTTCGAGGCTAGGCGGTGTCGAAGGCCGGCGAGACGTGACGGCCGGTCCAACCGCAATCGGAAGTTCAAGCCCATGGCCGTCATCACCTATCTGACCCGCGTCGAGTTCGACGAAGGCGCGGTTCGGCGCCTGCCGGCCATGCTCGAAGGGCTCGGCGTCAAACGCCCGCTTGTCGTCACCGACCATGGGCTCATCTCGACCGGGATCGTCGATCGGGTGACCGCCCTCTTCGCCGGACGCCCGGCGGTGTTCGCCGATACGCCCGCCAACCCGACCGAAGCCGCCGTCATGATGGCGTCGTCCGCGTATCGCGAGCAGAGCTGCGACGGCATCGTCGGGCTCGGTGGCGGCTCCGCGATCGACCTCGCCAAAGCGGTGCGGCTCCTCAGCGGCCATCCGGCGCCCTTGGCACAGTACACGGCGGTTGCGGGCGGTGCGGCGCGCATCCACGCCGACATCTGCCCGCTCGTCGCGGTTCCGACCACGGCCGGCACCGGATCCGAGGTGGGACGCGCCGCCGTGATCGTCACGCAGGACGGCCGCAAGCTCGGCATCATCAGCCCCCACATGCTGCCCAGCATCGCGCTCTGCGACCCCGAACTGACCTATGGCTTGCCGCCGTTCCTCACCGCGGCAACTGGCATGGATGCCCTGTCGCATTGTCTCGAGACCTTCATGGCGCCCGCCGTCAACCCCCCGGCGGACGCCATCGCGCTCGACGGTCTCAAGCGCGGCCTCGGAGCCATGAGGACCGCCGTCACGAAGGGCGGCGACCCGCCCGCCCGCTGGGAGATGATGATGTGCGCCCTCGAAGGCGCCATGGCGTTCCAGAAGGGTCTCGGGGCCGTGCACGCGCTGACCCATCCGCTCGGCGCCATTCGCGAACTCAACCTGCATCACGGTACGCTGAACGCCATCCTGATGCCCGTCGTCCTGCGATTCAATCGCGAGGCGATCGGAGGCAAGTGGGCGATCCTGGAGGCGATCTTGGGCGGCACACCCGACGTCGTCATAAGCCGGCTCTGCCTCGAGATCGGCCTGCCGCCCGGTCTCGAGGCCCTTGGCGTTACGGGGGCCATGATGGAGAGGGTCGCCGGGGAGGCCCTGGCGGACCATTGCCACGCCACCAACCCGCGGCTGCCGAGCCGGGAGGACTACCTCGCCATGCTGCATGCCTCTTGGTGAACACGGTCAACCGCCTCGAAGCGGGACCGCCTGTCCGCCTATTCCCCCGGCGGGTGATGGAACCGGCGGTCCAGCTTATGCCCTTCGTGGCGAGTCCAGACATAGAGGCCGATGAAGAAGGCCACGATAACAGCGATCATCAGCCATTGCTGCGCGTTCAGGTTCATTCCTCGCTCCTCAACAACCGGAGAAACGTTCTCGCTATGAAATGTAGGCCGAGTGCAATGAAAAGCAAAACCCAGGGCTCCCACGACAGGAGCGATGCCGGATTGTTCACTCCCGGGATGACAACGGCAGCGCCCAGCAAGGCAATCGCCAGGGCGTTCAAGGCGGTCGCCGACAATTTGCTGGCCGAGCTGGAAGGCGGCGAAATCCTGATCATGGCGCGCTGTGCCCACCAGCAACTGGAGCT
>CAXSEU010000186.1:6183-7116 GCA_964236485.1 uncultured Lichenihabitans sp.
TGGTTTGCTCGTTCAGGCGCTTGGCTTCGAGCTTCTCCGGAAGATTCAGTTCACTCCCTCAGGATCTCGCGCGAGGCAGGTAGCCACACGTCGAAGAGGTTCTTTAGCATTTCGGCAGCCGCTGGGCTCATCGAGCATCATTGACTGCTCTTGCTCCACCGATAGGGAGCAGGTCGGAGATGGAGAGCCCGGACTGGATCACAGATTTCCGAACCGCCCCTGCTCTGCTGGACGAGCATAATGCGCCACCGAGGTTCTACAGGATACACCATGCTCGATTGCCATCAGCATTTCTGGTCGATCGCGCGTGGCGACTACACCTGGATGGGGCCGGACGTCGCCCCTTTGCTGCGCGATTTCGGGCCCGAGGACCTGCGCCCCCTCATGGCGCAGGCCGGGGTGGGGCGGACGATCGTGGTCCAGGCGGCCGAGACCGAGGCCGAGACCGATTTTCTGCTCCACCTTGCGGCCCGCACCGACTTCATCGCGGGAGTCGTCGGCTGGCTCGACATGGAGAGCGAGGATTTCCCGGATCGTCTCCGCCATTACCGGGGCAATCCGCTCTTCGTCGGCATCCGCCCGATGCTGCAGGACCGCGAGGCCGACGACTGGATCTTGCACCCGCGTGTGCTGGCGAATCTCGTTCTGGTGGCCGAGGCGGGCCTGCCGTTCGACATCCTGACCTTCACCCGCCACCTGCCGTATGTGACGCAGGCCTTGCGGCGGACACCCGGGCTCAGGGCGGCCGTCGATCATCTGTCGAAACCCGGGATCGCGCTCGGCACCCTCGATCCCTGGCGGGAGCGGATGGCCGAGATCGCCGCCCTTCCGGCCGTGTCGTGCAAGATTTCCGGCCTCGTCACCGAAGCCGGGCCAGACTGGACGCTCGAGCGGCTGCGGCCCTATGTGGACCACGTCGCCGCGCTCTTCGGG
>CAXSEU010000187.1:0-3066 GCA_964236485.1 uncultured Lichenihabitans sp.
ACGCCGATGCCGCCTGACCTCGTGATCGGGGTGGACAGTTCCACCTCCGCAACAAAGGCCATCGCCTGGGACCGGTCGGGCACCGCGGTAGCGGAGGGCCGGTCGTCGATCGCGCTCCGCAATCCGCAGCCGGGTTTCTTCGAACAGGACCCGGCGGAATGGTGGTCCTCGGCCGCGGCGGCTCTTCGGGCCGTGACGGCGCAGGTCGACGCCGGACGCGTGGCGGCCCTCGCCATCGCCAACCAGCGCGAAACCTTCGGCTTGTTTCGAAGCGACGGTGCGGCGGTCCGCCCCGGCACCGTGTGGCTCGACGAGCGTTCCCGTCCGCAGCAGCGCCGCTTCGGCGCCGCGTTCGGCGCGGACCGACTTCACGCCATCTCGGGCAAGCCGCTCGACGTCATCCCCTGCCTGTTTCGCATGATCTGGCATGCCGAGCATGAGCCCGAACTCCTCGCGGCGGCGGACATCATCGCGGATGTCCACGCCTATCTGGCCTACAACCTCGCCGGCTATTGGGTGACCTCCACGGCCTCCGCCGATCCCATGGGTGTGCTCGACATGCGCACCATGACCTGGTCCGGTGAGATCCTCGGGTCGGCTGGCATCGACCCCTCGCGCTTTCCCCGTCTCGTCCGGCCCGGTCAGCCGCTCGGCGAGGTCACGTCGGCGGCCGCCGCGGCCACGGGCCTCACGGCTGGGACGCTCGTGGTCGCGGGCGGCGGTGACGGCCAATGCGCCGGCACGGGCGTGAACCTGCTGGCCCCGGGGGCCGCTTACGTCAACCTCGGAACCGCCGTGGTCTCGGGCGTCTTCGGACCCGATTACGCTCACGATCCGGCCTTCCGCACCGAGGTCGCGGTGGCGGATGCCGGCTACGTCTTCGAGACCTGCCTGCGCTCCGGCACGTTCCTGGTCGATTGGTTCACGCGCGAGATGTTCAAGGGAGCCGCCGCCGGCTCGCCGGACCTCCTGGCCACCTTGGAAGCGGAAGCGGCAACGAGTCCGATCGGGGCCGGCGGCGTCATGCTGATCCCCTACTGGCAAGGCTGCATGAATCCGCATTGGGACAGCCATGCCCGGGGATTGATCGCGGGGCTGTCGGGATCGACGCGGCGGGGCGACGTCTACAGGGCGTTGCTCGAAGGCATCGCGCTCGAGCAGGCGGTCGCAACCGACGAGGTCGCCGCCGCGACGGGGGCCGCGGTCGGGCGGTACACGGCGGTCGGCGGCGGCGCCGCCTCGGACCTTTGGGCGCAGATCCTCGCGGACGCGTCCGGGCGCCTGGTGACCCGGTCCGCCACGGTGGAGGCCTCCTCCCTCGGTGCCGCCATCGCGGCCGCGGCCGGCGCCGGCTGGTACGCCTCCATCGCGGAGGCCGCCGTCGCCATGGCCGGAGCCACGATCCGCACCTTCGAACCCGAGCCCCGGCGCGCCGCCCGCTATGCGGACTTGAAGGGGATCTATGCCGATCTGTGGCCCATGTTCGCCGCCTGGAACCGCAGGCTGGCGGATTTTGCCGAGCGTGCCGATGACTGATCAAGGGACCTGGAACGCGCTGATCGAAGACGTGGTCGCGGCGCGGTGGCGCGATCCCGCAACCGGCGAGACGGCGCGGCTTCCCTTCCGGTCGATCCGGCTCGACGAGACGACGGAAGGCCGGGAGGCCGACCTCATCGCGCCGCTCGACCTCGGCCGCCGCCTCGCCGTCGTGTCCGACGTCAACACCGTGGAAGTCATGGGCCGGCGGGTCGCCAAGGCCCTCCGGTCACTCGCCAGCGTCGACGAGATCGTGCTGCCCGACGGGCTGTCCTGCACCGAGGCCACGATCGCCGACATCGCGCAGAAGACGCGTCATGCGGACGGCGTCGTGGCGGTCGGGTCCGGCGTTCTCAATGACAGCTGCAAACACGCGACCTTCGGCGATGGCAGACCCTACGCGGTCTTCGGCACCGCCGCTTCGATGAACGGCTACGGCGCCACGACGGCCTCCGTCACCCTCGCATCCGGCCTGAAGGCATCGCTGCCATCGCACGCACCGCGCGGCATCGTCCTCGACCTCGGCGTCTCCGCGGCGGCCCCCACCTGGCTCAGCGCGGCGGGCCTTGGCGACAGCCTCTGCCGTTCGACCGCCCAGATCGACTGGTGGACCTCGCACCGCCTGTTCGGCACCGCTTATTCGAACACGCCCTATGCCCTGCAGGCCGGCGACGAACGCCTGATGATCGAGCGCGCCCCGGGGCTGGCGCGGCACGCGCTCGACGCCGTCGGGAGCCTGCAGCGCGTGCTGACGCTGTGCTCCATCGGCGTCGCCTTCACGGGCACCTCCCATCACGGCTCGATGGGCGAGCATCAGATATCGCACTGGATCGACATGTTCGCGGGACCTCGCCCCGGCGTGAAGCACGGCCATCAGGTCGGCGTGGCCTCGCTCGCCATGGCACGCCTCCAGCGCCGCATCCTGAGCTCCGACGCGCCGCCGGCCGTCCGGCCGTCCCCGGTGGACGAGGCCGCCATGCTGCGGCGTTACGGCGACGTGCTCGGGCCACTGTGCATCGCGGAGACGCGGAAGACGGCGCTCGACGGAGCGGCGGCCGCGGCCCTGAACGAGCGCCTCGCCGCGCTCTGGCCGGCGCTGAAGCGCGAACTCGCACCCATGGCGCTCTCCGTGGCCGAAATCGAGGCCGCGCTCCGTCACGCGGGTGGCCCGACGACGCCGGACGATCTCAACCTCTCCCACAACACATAACACGACACGATCCGCTACTCGCGCGAGATCCGCGGCCGCTGGTCGTTCGTCAACCTCGCGGCAGATTCTGGGCTCCTCGAAGATTATCTGGATTCAGAGACATGACGCGCCCGATCTCGGACCTGCCCGCCCCGGCCGCGCGCAAGCTCGTCGGCGTGTTCACGGACATCGACGACACGCTCACGACCGGCGGACGCCTGCCGGCCGCGGCTTACACGGCCCTGGAGCGGCTCGCCGAAGCGGGATTGCAGGTGGTTCCGGTCACAGCCCGGCCCGCGGACTAGCACATCCTAATCACGAGGTTCTGGACCGTAACGGAT
>CAXSEU010000187.1:3076-4110 GCA_964236485.1 uncultured Lichenihabitans sp.
CGGTCGTCGGCGATCAGCGCAGCGACCTTGTCCGACTTGATCGCGAGGTTCTGGCCCGTGACGGGTGTCATCGGCGAGAATGGCGCATTCGCGTTCCGCTACGATCACGCGGCCCGGACCATGCGTCGCCGCTTCATGGCCGACGAGCCCATGCGCCTCGTCAACCGCCAGAAACTCTCGCGCCTCGCCGAGCGGATCCTCGCGGAGGTTCCTGGCTGTGCGGTCGCCTCCGATCAACTCTATCGGGAAGCCGATCTCGCGATCGATTTCAGTGAAGACGTGCCGCCGCTGCCCGGTGCGGACGTCGACCGCATCGTGGCGCTGTTCGAAGCCGCCGGCGCGGTGGCCAAGGTATCGTCCATCCACGTGAACGGATGGTTCGGCACCTACGACAAACTGACGATGGCGCGCCTCTTCACGGCCGAAGCGCTGGGCCGCGATCTCGACCGCGACGAAGAGCTTTTCCTGTTCTGCGGCGACAGCCCGAACGACGGCCCGATGTTCGGTTTCTTCTCTCACGCCTGCGGCGTCGCCAACCTCGGCGACTTCGCGGACCGAAGCTTCGAGAGGCCGGCCTTCATGACCCGGGGCCGCGGTGGGGATGGCTTCGTCGAGATCGTCGATCACGTGCTCCGCGCCCGCGGCGAGCCGCCCCTCGTGTCCGAAAAGGTTTGATATGGCAGCCGTGACGATCGACAAGGTACGCAAGGCCTATGGCGCCGTCGAGGTGGTGCACGGCATCGACCTTGAAATCCCGGACGGCCAGTTCGTCGTACTGCTCGGGCCGTCTGGTTGCGGGAAGTCGACCCTGCTGCGCATGATCGCCGGGCTCGAGGCGATCAGTTCGGGTGAAATCTCGATCGGCGGCACCACCGTCAACGGCATGCACCCGAAGGACCGGAACATCGCCATGGTGTTCCAGAACTACGCGCTTTATGCCCATATGAGCGTCTTCGACAACATGGCCTTCTCGATGCAGCTGAAGAAGCTGCCGAAGGCCGACATCCAGTCCAAGGTCGACTGGGCGGCCGGCA
>CAXSEU010000187.1:4120-7108 GCA_964236485.1 uncultured Lichenihabitans sp.
CTGAAGCCCTACCTCGTCCGTTGGCCCGACCAGCTTTCGGGCGGCCAGCGCCAGCGGGTCGCCATGGGGCGCGCCATCGTGCGCGATCCGGCCGTGTTCCTGTTCGACGAACCCCTGTCGAACCTCGACGCCAAGCTGCGCGTGCAGATGCGCAACGAGATAAAGGAACTGCACCAGCGCCTGAGCACCACGACGGTCTACGTGACGCATGACCAGATCGAGGCCATGACCATGGCGGACATCATCTGTATCATGAAGGATGGGCGGATCGAGCAGATGGGGCAGCCGCTCGACGTCTACGACCGCCCCGCGAACCTCTTCGTCGCGGAATTCATCGGCTCGCCGGGCATGAACATCCTGCGGGGCCAGATCGACGCCGGGAACGGCCGTCCGGTCTTCCGGTCGGGCGACCTAGCCTTCCCGCTGCCCACGAACACGCGCGCCGTGACCGGCACGCCCGTCGTCTATGGTATCCGCCCGGAGCACCTGAAGGTCGTGCCCGACGCGACCGGCCTTGCGGCGCGGGTCGTGATCGTCGAGCCCACGGGGCCGGAGATCCATATCTACGCCGAAATGGCGGGCGTCGAAGTCTGCGTCGTCACCTCGGACCGCGTCATGCCGAAGCCGGGGTCCGAGATCGGCCTCATGCCTCAACTGGACCGCGTTCATCTCTTCGACGCAGCGACGGGGCGGACGCTGCATGGCTAGGATCGTCATCCTCGGCGCCGGCGTCATGGGCTCCGCCATGGCGGTGCCGTTCGGTCACGGCGGCCACGACGTCGCGCTCGTCGGCACACACCTCGACGAACACATCGTCCATGCGGTCGCGGCCGGGAACCCCCACCCGGGCCTGCGTGTCGGGCTAGGGCCGCGCGTCTCGGCCCATTCCTGGACCGCCTTGTCGGAGGTGATGCGAGCCGGCGCGGATCTCGTCGTTCTCGGCGTCTCGTCGGCGGGGGTCGATTGGGCGATCGAACAGGTCGCGGCGGTGCTGCGCCACCCCGTGCCCATGCTGATCATCACCAAGGGTCTCGTGGGCACCGGCGCGGCCATCGAGGTTCTGCCTGATCTGATCGTCCGAGAACTCCGGCGACGAACCCAGTTGGACGTCCCGGTGATGGCCGTCGGCGGACCCTGCATCGCCGGTGAACTCGCGGCCCGTCGCGACACCAGCGTCGTCGTGACCGGCTCCGATCCGAACCTCGTCGGCCGGACGCTTCGGCTCCTCGACGCGCCGTTCTACCACGCCCAAGCGTCCGGAGACGTCGCGGGGGT
Organism: uncultured Lichenihabitans sp.; assembly: GCA_964236485.1. Classification (GTDB taxonomy): domain Bacteria; phylum Pseudomonadota; class Alphaproteobacteria; order Rhizobiales; family Beijerinckiaceae; genus Lichenihabitans. Next base: position 5,396 of record CAXSEU010000187.1, read on the forward strand.
CGAGGTCTGCGCCGCCTTCAAGAACTTCTTCGCCCTCGGGGTCGGCGCTGCGGCGAGCCTGATCGACCGTATCGGCCCGGCCGTCAACGGCGCCGCGGCCCATAACGTCGTCGCCACCCTTTTCAACCGATCGGTGCGGGAGATGGCGGTTCTCGTGGAGGCGCTTGGGGGGGAGCGCGAGACGGCGTTCGGACTGGCCGGGGTCGGCGATCTCTACGTCACCTGCCAGGCCGGGCGCAACAGCCGGATGGGTCGCCTCCTCGGACAGGGCATCGCCTATTCCCGCGCCAAGTCGGAGATGATGCCGGATGACACGGTCGAGGGCGCACAACTGGCGATCGCGCTGGGCTCGACCCTCGACGCGATGCTGGCGAGCGGCGCCCTGCCCTCGGGCGAGCTGGCGCTGATGCGGGCCATCCTGGGCGCCGTACGCCGCGACGAGACCCTCGACGTCCTGGCCCCTGCCCTGCTGCGCTGACCCAAGGGGGTTGGGCGCCGCCGGCGCGTCGATCCCGAACCAGTCGGTCGTGCGGGAGGCGAACGAGGGCTGCCGCCCCCGTTTACGGGATGTTGATGGGGCGGGCCGGTTTCACGTCTCGATCCGTAATGCCGCTCCCGGCATGATGTGGATGCTTTCACCGCATCGGCAGGATCGTATGTCCCAGGTCCATCATGAGTCTCCAGTCGCTGCCTCAGGCAAGGATCAGGCCCATTTCGTCGTGGGCCAGGATCCGCGGGGGCAGTGGCTAGCGATCGAAACCCACCACCTCGGCGGCGGTCTCTTCAAGAGCCGACAGCACGCGCTTCGCTTCGTCGGCTTCGAGACGGACCATCGTCCCGGGGCGGTCGAGATCGCAACCCGGCCTCTGCAACTTACATTTTGAGGCTGCCATGGTGGAGTTCGACGCCTTCCGTCAGAACCTCGCGACATCGCTGCTCGATTGTGCCGATCGTCGGCGCACCGCCGTCGGCAGCCGGGCGAGTGGCGAAGATCTCAAGATCGCCGCGCTCTTGGAGCGCCTCTCGGCGGACGCCGGGAACGTCGACCTGCACGTCTTCCTCCTGTTCCAGCTGATGCTGACCCACGAGGGGCTCGCGCGGCGTTTCGCCGATCGACGGGAGGCGCTGCTCGACGATGTCGGCATGCTTTACTGGCCGGCGAACGCCACCGACCTCGTGCGCTGGCTCGTTTGGCAGACCTCGTCGGAAGCGCCATCGGACATCGCGACCCTTGCGCATCCGCGCCGGCGGCCCGCCCCGGGGACGTCCGCCGAGATGGGCGCCGCGCCCCTGCGTTTCGTCGCCTCCACCTACGCACCGAGGCAGCGGCAGCGCTCCTGGCCGTGGGCATTCGGTCGGGGTTGAGCGGCGCGCCAGCTCGATGGCTTCGAAGCGAGGGACGCCGCGGGCTCCGTGCCCCGACGGAAGATGCCCGACGATGATACGCCCGGGGTCGCGCTCACACGGCCTGCAAGGTTGCGGGGCGAGGAACCGGCGGGAAGCCCGCGGGCACCACATGGCGAACCGCGAGATGAACGACGAACCGGCTGCCGCCGCCCGGGTTCCCTTCGCAGGCGACGAAGCCTCCATGGCGTTCCACGATCTGCCGCACGAGCGAGAGACCCAGGCCCCAGCCGCCGCCTTCTTCGCCGCGACCCGTCGGCCGATAGAAGGGCTCGAACACCCGTTCCCGCTCTTCCGGGGCGATTCCGG
>CAXSEU010000188.1:0-206 GCA_964236485.1 uncultured Lichenihabitans sp.
GAGAAAATCCCCCTCGTCGGCGAGCTTTTCGATTACCTCGCGCATGTCGTAGGGCTGGCTGGCGCTATCGGGAATAATCGTATCGAGGCTCGGCTCAATCCGGTCAAGCGCATCGTCGGTCAAGCGTTTCGGCGCCTTGGCGTCGGCGTTGAGCGGCAGAAAACCGAACAGCCGGCGCACCTCCAGCAACGTTTCGATGTCGTTCT
>CAXSEU010000188.1:224-2686 GCA_964236485.1 uncultured Lichenihabitans sp.
CCGAAGAGACTTTCGTGTGGGTCGATGCGCCGCCCAGTTCCTCGGCGGTGACGATCTCGTTGGTGACGGTCTTGACCACGTCGGGGCCGGTCACGAACATGTAGCTCGTATCGCGCACCATGACGATGAAGTCCGTCATGGCGGGCGAATAGACGTCGCCCCCCGCGCAGGGGCCCATGATGACGGAAATCTGCGGGATGACGCCGGAGGCCTCGGCATTGCGCCGGAACACCTCGCCATAGCCGCCGAGCGCCGCGACACCCTCCTGGATGCGGGCGCCACCGGCATCGAAGAGGCCAATGATGGGCGCCCGGATCTTCATGGCGAGATCCTGCACCTTGGTGATCTTGCCGGCGTGCGTCTCGCTGAGGGAGCCGCCGAACACCGTGAAATCCTTGGAGAAGACCACGACGGCGCGGCCGTTGATCGTGCCCCATCCGGTGACCACGCCGTCGCCCGGGATTTTCTGCTTCTCCATGCCGAAATCTGCCGAGCGATGCTCGACGAAGGTGTCGAATTCCTCGAAGGAGCCCGGGTCGAGCAGAAGATCGACGCGTTCGCGCGCCGTCAGCTTTCCCTTGGCATGCTGGGCCGCGACGCGCCTCGCCCCGCCGCCCGCGGCCGCCGCCGCCCGCCTGCGCTCGAGATCGTCCAGAACCTGCCTCATGCGGCCTCGAAGCGCTTTCGGATATGCGACCGCCGGGTTGTGCGACCTCGGCGCCGCAAAATCAATGGCACCATGCGCGGACGCTCGGCGGGCCAGCCGCATCGCGTCCGTTAACTGACTCTTAAGGATAGTCTTGAGCAGAGCCGAGTATTGGCTAAACTCTATTCGGGAGTTCAACCATGATCGACGACCAGGATCTCGACAAGACACCCGACGGTCCGGTGAGCTCGCGTCACATCGTTGCGGCCTCGCTGGCAGGGGGCATCATGGCGAGTTCCGGGTTGCCCCATACAATGCCCGAGGCCCTGGCCGTCTTCGCGGACGTGTTCTGGACCCTCTACCCGGATCGCGGCAGCGAGCACTACACGGCCTGGGCCGAGGGCAGCGGGCGCCGACCCGGGCGGTAGGGCCTAGCGGGCAGCGGGCCAGCCGAGGTTCGTCTTGCCTCACCGATTGACGCGGCTCGAGACGAGGCGCTCGACCAGCAGGGCCACGATGATGATCGTGCCGATGGCCGATCCCTGCCAGAAAGGCGACACACCGAGCAGGTTGAGGCCGTTGCGGATCATCACCATGATGAAGACGCCGATCAGCGTTCCGATCATCGACCCACGGCCGCCGTAGAGGCTGGCGCCACCGATCACCACGGCCGCGATGGCGTCGAGTTCCATGGCGACGCCGGTCGTCGGATAGACCGGCGGCCCGCGCCGCCTCCTTGTTGGAGCCGACGGCGTAGATGGTGCGCCCGCCTTTCGTATAGGTCAGGTAGGCCCAGGCGACCCCGTACAGAACCAGGAGGAACAGCACGTTGGAGGGAATGCCGAGGACATTCGTGTAGACGATGTCCTGCATGGCGTCGGGTATGCCGGAGATCGCCGTCTGGCCCGACAGGATGTAGGCGAGGCTGCGGCCGATCGCCATCATGCCCAGGGTCACGACGAAGGCCGCGAGGCCGAAGAGATTGATCAAGAGGCCGGACAGGAGGCCGATGCCGCCGCCCGCCGCCACGGCCAGCAGGATCGCGGCCGGGATCGGCATGTGCCGCAACGACAGGCCAAGGATGATGCCGGTGAGCCCGGCGACGGAGCCGACCGACAGGTCGATGCCGCCGGTGAGGATCACGAAGGTCATGCCGACCGCCACGATGCCGATCACTACCGACTGGTCCAGAATATTGAAGATGTTCGAGTGCGTGAGGAAGAACGGGGAGAGTACCGACAGCGCGAGGCCGATGAGGATGGCGAGCGCCACCATGCGAACTTCGAGGCTTCGCGAAAGCGTCTTGGCCAGCGAGAACTTGCCCCAGACCGGCAAAGCATCCGACACCGCCCTGGACAGGCTCTTGGGACTCACAGTTTTTCCACCATCCTGTCGATGCCGAATCTGATGGCTGCCGGCGGGGGCAGGGCCCCTCCGGTCGGCAGACAGAGGCCCACCCAGCCGAGATCGTGGCCGCGGTGGCTGCGGATCGGGACGAGAAGGGTGGAACGCGCAAGGTCCTGCTCGTGGACGAAAACGCCGTCGCGGTGCCGCAAAGCTTCCGGGATCCGGGTATCGGACATCCGCCGCGCCTCGCCGGCCTTGAAGCCGGGATCGACGGCGGCATCCGAGACGACCGTGTTGAGGCAGATCATCCGATCGTCCTCGATCAAGGCCCAGAACCCGGCGCCCCCGTTCTCCCGCGTCAGATCCTGGAGCAGGCCGGTCACGCGCGCCGTCGAGCTGCGCGGCGCGGCCAGCAGCGTGAGCTGTTCCTCGTCGAGCAGGGCGCTCGGAACGTCGGCGATGGTGCGGC
>CAXSEU010000188.1:2696-7056 GCA_964236485.1 uncultured Lichenihabitans sp.
ATCGCTGATCACCACGATGCGGTCGCTGAGGCCGAGCAGTTCCTCGAAGTCGGACGACACCAGCACGATCGCGGTACCCTTGGCCGCGATGTCGCGCAACAGGGCGTAGATGCTGGCCCGCGTGCCGATGTCGACCCCTTTGGTCGGCTCGTCGAGGATCAGCACCTTGGGCTCGAGCAGCAGCCAGCGCGTTATGATGATCTTCTGCTGCATCCCGCCCGAGAAATTCAGCATGGAGGCATCCATCAGGCGATCGCGCGGCAGCCCCAGCCGGTCGAGAAGGTCGTCCACCTGCGTCCGGCGCGCCCGGTATCCGAGGCCGAAGCCCCGGCTGGCGCCGAGATGGGCGAGAAGCAGGTTCTCCTTCACCGAGAGGTCGGGCACGATGTTCTGCGTGCGCCGGTCTTCCGCCACGAAGCCAAGGCCGGCCCTGATCGAGGCGCGAGGCTTGCCCGGCGGCAGGGGCTTGCCGCCGGCCTCGACCGAGCCCGCATCGCGGGGACGCAGGCCGAAGACCGCCTCCACGGTCTCGGATCTGCCGGCCCCCACGAGGCCGCCGAGACCGAGGATCTCGCCCTCATGCGCCTTGAAGCTCACGTCGCGAACCGCGACCCCGCTGGCGAGGTTGCGCACATCGAGCGCCACCGGCAGTGCCGGGCGGGCGACGCGCGTCCCGGCACCCGTGTAGATGACGCCGAGTTCCGCGCCCACCATGGCGCGAATCACCTCCGCCTCGCCGAGGCTCGCGGTCGGGTGCCCGTCCATCACCGTGCGACCCTCGCGCATCACCGTGACCCGGTCGGTGATGGAGAAGACCTCCTCGAGGCGGTGGGAGACGAAGATCAGCCCCTGGCCCGAGCGGCGCAGGCGCGTCATGATGTCGAACAGGCGATCGACCTCGGTGGGGGAGAGCGAGGCCGTCGGCTCGTCGAAGATCATCAGTTTGGCCCGGATGCCGAGGGCCTTGGCGATCTCCACGAGCTGCTTTTGTGCCGAGGACAGCCGCCGCACCTCCCGATCGAGCGGCAGCGCGTCCGCCTGGCCAAGGCTGTCGAGAAGGCCGAGGCCCTGCTTGCGCAGGACCGCGTAGTTCAGTCGGCCGGGCCGGCCGAGCTGCGGCAGGAAGATGTTCTCCAGCACCGTCAGGTCGGGAACGAGGCTGGTTTCCTGCATCACCATGGCGATGCCGACCCGCAGGGCTTCCCGGGTGTTGCGGAACCTGACCGGATAGGTGCGGTAGGTCAGTTCGCCGCCGTCGTAGAGGTGGTGGCCCGCGATGATCTTCGACAAGGTCGATTTGCCGGCGCCGTTGGCACCGAGAAGCCCGTGGATCTCCCGCTCGCGGAGCTCGAAATCCGCTCCCGCGAGGGCCCGCGTGCGGTCGAACGTCTTGGTGATCCCCCGCGCCAGGAGGAGCGGGGGCTTGGCATCGGGCCGGGGACTGGCGGTCGTGTCCAGCAACGCGGAACTCACCTCGGGAGCGCGAGGCTCGTGCTCAGACCTCGTCGGCGAAGACGGTCCTGCGCAGCGTCGGGAGTTCCTGCTCGATGTTCTCGCTCGTCACGGCCAGGATCGGCACCGTGATCTCCTTGTCGGGCGCCGAGCCGCCGAGCGCCGACACCATGGCCTCGCCGGACCGCTGGCCCATCAGGTAGGGCTGCTGCATGCCGGAGACGACGATCTGGCCGGACTTCAGGAGTTCGACGAACTCCGGGATGCCGTCGAAGGCCGCGACGAGGATTTCGCCGTTGCGGCGGGCGGCCTTGATGGCGCGCAACGCCCCGATGGCGGGCTGGTCCGTCTGGACGAAGAGGCCACGCATGTCCGGATTGGCGGTGAGGAGATCCTGCGTGAACCTGAAGGTTTCGTCCGCCGTGTAGGTCTGCATCTGCTGCAAGCCGGCTTGCCTGCCGGAGAATCCACCCTCCTTCAGGCCATCGAGGAAGCCCTTGGTCCGCGCCTGACCGTTCTTGCGGGCCTGGGAGATGGCGACGATGCCGACCGACCCCGCCTCCCAGCCCTTCTTCTTCATCGCGGCCGCGAGGGCGGTGCCGACGTCGTGCGCACCCCGGTAATTATCCGAGATGATGAAGGACGCGTAATCGCCGCCATTGGTGCCGATGTCGGCGATCACGACCGGGATGTTGGCACGCTTGGCGAGGGTGAGGATGCTCGGCGCGGTGGATGAATCCGTGGGCGATATGACGATGCCGGCGACTCCGCGCGAGATGGAATCCTGCGCGTTCTGCAACTGCGTCTGGGCAGAATTATGCGAATCGAGGGCCTGGAAGGCGTAGCCCTTGTCTTTCGCGGCAGCCTCGACGCCCTTGGACAGGTAGCGCCAGAACGGCAAGTCGAGCCCCGGCGTGAGGTAGACGATCTCCTTGGTGGCCGCGAAGACCGGTGGGACGGCGACGAGACCAGCGCCAGCACTCAGAGTGCCACCGAAGACGAGCTTCAAAACCGTTCTGCGCTGCATCGTGTCCTCCCAATCCGACGTTTTATTGGCTTTGGCTTCGGCACGCTTCGTGGCCGACCCGAGCCGTCTTGTCCCGGGCTAGGCCCTGGAACGAGAAAATGGGCAGCTTTCACGCCCGTTTGTCAATGCAGGGTTTTTCCGCATCGTCAGGGCAACGCCGCAAGGCCTGCGAAGACGATCCTCCCTCGCCCCGCGCGGGAGAGGATCGCTCGAGCGATCGCTGTGTTTGGAGTGTCTGCCGATCGCCAGGATCTCTGCCCTGAGCAGTCGCGTCGATCATCGGCGCCTCGAGGTCATTCGATGAGGACCAGTCTATGTCGCCCGGCGCGGAGACCGCCCCGCCCATCCGCCTTGAAACCGAGTTTGGTGAGGAGGCGCCAAGATCCCACGTTTTGCGGTAGGCATTCGGCGAAGATGGAACGCGCCGGATAGGCCAGGCGCAGGGCGCGAACGACCCCGGCGGCACTTTCGGCCCCGATGCCGCGACCTCGTGCGGCCGACGCCAGCCAGTAGCCGATCTCGATCTCGTCATTGCCCCGAAGGTGCGTGCCAATGGTGCCCACGAGCGCATCTTCCCCGGCGAGCCGGATGCCCCAAAAGCAATCCCGCCCATCGTGCTCGCCCGACAGCAAACGCTGGGCGTCGCCGAGGCCGAAGGGCGTCGGCAAAAAATCGATGGCGCCGGTAATCGCCGGGTCGTCCGTCATCGCGCGAAACGCTTCAGCGTCGCCGATGTGGAGAGCCGATAGGCATAGCCTTTCGGTCTTGATCTGAGGAACGGATTGAAGCCGCATCGGTGTCGGACGGGTCTTTGACGCCTCTGTTGCGGACGCCGGGCGGTCAGGAACGCCTGCCCATCCTGCGTGCCGGGCAGGTCGGCATCCAAGTAGCCTTGCAAAAACAATGCTGCTAAACTTTGTTCAGTAAAAGCAAGCCCGTGAGAGCTTGCTGAGCACGATACCGCCAAGCCAACGAAGCGCCCGTCCCGCCAGAGGCGGTCGACGAACGTTCCACTCGGCCGGATGTTCAGGCGGCCCTGGAACCGCGCGCCCGGCGCGGCTTGCGTCCGCTGTCGTTGGCGGGCGGCATTTCGGCCGGGGCTTCGACCGGCAGGGGAGCTTCGGCTTTGCGGCCGAGGCCCAATGTCTTGGCCAGCGCCGACCGCGACTTGGCATAGGCGGGCGCCACCATGGGATAGTCCTTCCCCAGGCCCCACTTGGTCCGGTAGTCCTGCGGCGACAGACCATGTTCGGAATGCAGGTGGCGCTTCAGGGACTTGAAGTGCTTACCGTCTTCCAGGCAGACGATGTAGTCGTCGGAGACGGACTTCTTGATCGCCACGGCCGGCTTCAGCTCTTCGACCTTGGGCTCTTCGGTCTTGACCCCTCCCGTGATCCTGCCGAGCGTGCTATGTACACTCTGCAGCAAAGCCGGCAGTTCCGCAGCCGGTAGAGAGTTGTTGGCCACATAGGCGGCGATGATCTCCACGGACAATTCCGTGAGCAGCTTGATATTCGAATCGTTCATCAGGTCAGACCTCTAATCCCTCGGCGTGCTTTAAACGAATATGCAGCCAAAGGAATAGACTTCAAGAGCTTTCAAGGCAATCCGCTGCAGTAGCAACATATTTTTAGGGCTAGTCTCATCGGGCGGGCGGGCGAGCTGGATGATCGATCCCGCGTCACGCAGGTATTTCGCAAGCCGGACGGAGCGATCGCCCCTCGCGTGGAAACGATCCGACGCACTTGGGGCATGACAGCGACGTGCAAAGCATCGTGCCGCGGGTCAATACTGGTCGACGGCAGACGATGTCAGCCCGGCGGAGCGGCAGCGAAATAGCGGTCGATCACCCGCTCGTAGATGGCCTGAAGCGCGGCAAAA
>CAXSEU010000189.1:0-7041 GCA_964236485.1 uncultured Lichenihabitans sp.
GCTGGGCCTGTGCCTCCAAGGCCTGGCGCGAGCGGCGCAGGTCGGCGATGGTGGCCATCAGCCGGCGCTCGGATTCCATCAGCTGCTCTTCGTGGTGTTTCAGCGCGGTGATGTCCGTTCCCACCGAAACGTAGCCGCCGTCCCGGGTCCGGCGCTCGTTGATCTGCAGCCAGCGCCCGTCGCCAAGCTGCGCCTCGTAGGAGCGGGCGCCGCCGCGCGGCGACTCGCCGAGCGGGATCTGCGTCTGGATCAACGGGGGCGTCGACGCACCGATCATCGTCGCATAGGCCGTGCCCCTTTGGGCGCGGTGCGCCGGCAGGTTATAGAGGTGTAGGAACTTGGAATTGCAGGTCACCAGGCAATTGTCGGCGTCCCAGAGGACGAAGGCTTCGGAGACCGCCTCGATCGCGTCGCGCAGTCTTTCGTCGGCCGCCGCGTTGCGTTCGGCCGCGCGCTTCTCCGGCGTGATATCGACCGCGATGCCGACGAGGTGGAGTTCCGCCCCCGGCGAGTCGCGCACGAGCTCGGCGCGGGCGCTGAGCCACACCCATTCGCCTCGCGCGTTCCTCAAGCGAAACGTATGGTCGATGCTGCTGGCCTTCGAGCTTGCCAGGGCTTCGGCAAGGCTGGTCAAATCCTCGTCGGCCGGGTGCACAAGGGCGTTGACGTCGCCGAAGGACAGGAAGCTCGATTCCGCTTCCATTTCCAGGATCTCGTACATGGAGGCCGACCAGTAGATGCGGCCGCGGGCGATGTCCCAATCCCACAGCCCGCAGCGGCCCCTGTTCAGGGCGGTGTCGATGCGGCCGTGCACGCGCGAATGGATGGCCTCCACCTCGGCGGCGCGGCCTGCCTGCCAAAAGTAGGCGGTGGCGATGACGACCAGCACGAAAGCGGTCGACAGCAGGAGGAAGCCCGATCGAAAGGAGGCGGAGCGCCAGTCCGTTGACGAAGACGAGCGGCTCGGACTCGTCTTCGCGCCAGTCCGCCAGCAGGCCCGAAACCGGATGGATGATCGCCAGTTGTCCGTAGGGCGGACGCAGCGTCCTGACCGCCGCGAGGACATCCTCGCCGTCCGCGAGCGTGATGCGAAGCACGCCTGCCTTGTCGGCGAAGACCGTGAGGGGCTGGGCCGGCCCCAGCAGGTCGGCCATCTGGAGGTGCCCCGCGGGGCTGTGCCGGGATGCCGCGACGACGTTGCCCCGGTTGTCCGAGACCAGCACCTCACGGCCGAGGAGGCTTGCCTTGCCGGGAAGGCTGCGTTCCAGCGTCTCCGTGATGTTCAGCTTGGGGTTCTCGGCGATGGCGGTGTTGAGGTCGGACGCCGCCAGCGCGGCGATCATTTCCATGTCGCTGACCGCGTCCGCGAGGGCGCGCTCGCGTGCGTCATGTCCCTGGATGATCGCACCCACGGCGAGCGTCGTCATGAACAAGGCGACCATGAGCGGGACCAGGCGTCTCAGCCAAGGCTCGTAAGCCCCCATGCGAAGATGCGCGGGGCCGATCAACGCGCGCGCCAGTCCCTGCAACGTCCCTGGTTTTACAGGAACGTTGGCCGCGTTCGCACGCGCCATCGATTGCCCCCTCGAAGTCGTCAGCCCCCTGGCGGATGTGCCGCATCTGCCCTGAGTCGACCTAATCTGAATCCCCGCCGGGTGATTTGTCCAGGGCGGCCGCCGTTAACGAATTCGAAAGGAACCCTGCGTGGCGACGAAAGCACAAACGGATTCGGTGCGCCCGATCGGATCAGGGCTCGAACATGGCAGCTCAGGCCAGGGAACGCGTCGCGATATCCTTGACGTCGCTCGACAATGCCGGCTGCGCGACGATGCGACGAAGCGCCTGCTCGGCGGCCGCTCGTCGGACCTTCTCCATAAGGCGCCAGGACCGGAAGCCGTTCAGAACCCGCGCCGCCACCTGCGGGTTCTTGGCGTCGAGGAGCAGTACGACGTCGGCAACGAGAGTGTAGCCCCTACCATCCGGACGATTGAACTGCGTGGCGTTCGCCGAGAACGCGCCGATCAGCGAATAGACCCGATTGGGCGTCGCCATCGAGAACGCCCGGTGCGTCCTGAGCCTTTCCACCCGCTCCAGTGTCGAGGCCTCGGGGATCGAGGCCTGCAGCGCGAACCATTTGTCGATCACCAGCGCCTCGTCCTCGAAGGCTTGATAGAAGCGGTCGAGGGCTGCCTCCCGCCGGGTTCCGGGAATGAGGGACAAGATGCTCAGGGCCGCCAGGGTATCGGTCATATTGTCGGCCGATGCGATCTGGGCCTCGGCCAAGGCCGCGCCTCGGGACGGGTCGTCCGCGGCCAGGAGAGTCAGCACCGCGTTGCGCAGCGCCCGGCGCCCCGCGCTTGCCGCATCGGGCGAGTAGGCTCCGTCGCGCGGACTTCGCTCGAGGTAGGCCGAGAAATCGATCCTGAGCGTGCGCCCGATGTCGGCCCGAAGCTCCTGACGCGCCGCGTGGACGGCGTCAGGATCGACATCGCGCTGGAGTTCGCGTCCGAGATCGGCCTCGCTCGGCAACGTCAGGGCTTGTGCCGCAAACGCGGGGTCGAGCTCCGGTCCGCGCAGCAGCGCGCCGAGAGCGGCGATGAGGTCTTGCCGCCCGTCCGCCCCCTCGCCGCGAATGCGTCGGAGGAGGACCCGTGTCATGACCGTCTGGGCGGCCTCCCACCGGTTGAACGAATCGGTGTCGTGGGTGATCGACACCAGAAGTTCGCCGTCCTTCACGTCGGAGCGCAGATTGACCGGCGCCGAGAAGCCCCGCAGCAACGACGGGATGGTGCCGGGCTTGACGCCTTCGAACGAAATCCGACGCGCGGCGGTCGTGAGTTCGATGACGCCCCTGGCCGCTTCCTCGGCGGACAGGCCGATGTCGGCGCTGACCCGGATCGCCTGTTCGCTGCCGTCGGGAGCAACGAGCCCGAACGCCACGGGGATGACCTGCGGCGACTTCTCGGGCTGCCCCGGGGTGGGTGCCGTCTCCTGCGTGAGGTCGAGATGCAACACGCCGTCTTCATACAAGGTCGAGGCGCTTAATTCAGGCGTTCCGGCCTGCACGTACCAGCGGAAGAAGGGGCCAAGGTCGCGGCCGGAGCTCTCGGCGAAGCAGCCGAGAAAATCCTCGATGGTGGCGGCCGTGCCGTCGAACCGCTCGAAGTAGAGATCCATGCCGCGCTTGAACGCCGGGGCACCGATCAGCGTCCGGAGCATGCGGATGATCTCGGCGCCCTTCTCGTAGATGGTGGCCGTGTAGAAGTTGTTGATCTCGCGATAGCTTTCGGGGCGCACGCTGTGCGCCAGCGGGCCGCCGTCCTCGGCGAACTGACGGGCCCGGAGAGCCCTCACGTCGGCGATGCGCTTGACCGCCCGCGAGCGTTCGTCGGCGCTGAACTCCTGATCGCGGAACACCGTCAGGCCTTCCTTCAGGCTGAGCTGGAACCAGTCGCGGCAGGTGATGCGGTTGCCGGTCCAGTTGTGGAAATATTCATGTGCGATGACGGTCTCGATGCCGGCATAGTCCGAGTCCGTCGCGGTGCGGGGCGAGGAGAGGACGTATTTGTCGTTGAAGACGTTGAGGCCCTTGTTCTCCATCGCGCCCATGTTGAAGTCCGAAACCGCGACGATGTTGAATACATCGAGGTCGTAGGCGCGGCCGAAGGCCGTTTCGTCCCAGCGCATGGACCGTTTCAGGGCATCCATCGCGTAAGCCGCGAAGCCGACCTTGCCCGGCTCCACGTAGATGCCAAGATCGACATGGCGGCCTTCGCTCGTGGTGAAGCTGTCACGCAGGACGTCGAGGTTGCCGCCGACGACGGCGAAGAGATAGGCGGGCTTGGGATGAGGGTCGTTCCAGACGGCGAAATGGCGGTCCGCCGCTCCGGTCGGACCGCTCGAGACGGGATTGCCGTTGCCCAGAAGCACCGCGGCCTCGGCCACGGGCGCCTCGAGACGCGTGGTGAAGACCGCGAGCACGTCGGGCCTGTCGAGATAGTAGGTGATGCGGCGAAAGCCTTCGGCCTCGCACTGGGTGCAATAGGCCGAGCCCGACCGGTAGAGCCCCATGAGCCGGGTATTGGCCGAGGGATCGAGAAGCGTCTCGGTGGTGAGGACGAAGGGGCGCGGTGGCGGTGCCTCGATGACGAGCTGGTCGGGCGTGGCGAAGCCCGCCGCGAGGTCGAGCGGCGTGTCGTCGAGCGTGACCGAAACAGGCACGAGCCCGTCACCGTCGAGCACCAGCGGTGCGCCCGGGCGGCCTCTCGGGTTCGGGCGGATCGCCAGCCGCGCCCGAACGCGCGTCGCGGTGGCGTGCAGGCTGATGTCGAGATCGACGGTGTCGATCAGGTGGTCGGGAGGGCGGTAGTCCGAGAGGCGGATCGGCTGACCCTGGTCGCTTCGCATGGGGATGTCCGTGCATGGAGGGCGGGGCGGAAAGGGGAAGGGCATGGCCGGCCCTGCCGGGTCACTCGCCGGCCCGCAAGGCGGGCTCGGCGAGGCGGAGATCCGGGACGCCGCCGTCGGGGTCCGGCAAGGTCCGGCGGAAGTACCAGGCCGCGAGGAGGTTGGCGAAGCCGAGGGCGAGGAGCAGTACGGGATCCGGCACGCCGATGAGACTCGACTGCAGCAGCGCCGTGACGCCGGAGCCGACCACCATGAACATGGCGTTCATGACGCCGACGCCGGCGACGACGCGAGCGCGGTGGTCCTTGGATGCCCAGGATTGGACAGCGGCGAAGAGCGGCACCGAGAAGAGGCCTCCCGCGCACGCGAGGCCGGTCAGGTCGAGCGCCACCCTGATGCCGACCTCGCTGCGCAGGAAGTCGCCGAGCGCGATCTGGCCGTGCGCCGCGCCGAGCCCCGAGGTCGCGAACCCGGTGTCGATCAGGAAAAATCCCATGAAGGCCGTCGCATAAGGCACGTGCTTGATGAAGATGCGCCCATGCGCCAGCCAGCCGGCCAGCATGGCGCCGATACCCACGCCGACCGCGAAGAAGAGGCTGATCGCGGTTTCGACCTCGACGCCGCCGCCGATCCGCTGTTTCACGACCAGCGGGACCAGCGACAGGGTAACCGAACCGCTGAGCCAGAACCAGCTGCCGCCGATGCCGCCGATCCAGAGCCGGCGGTCGGATCTGAGGTCGCGCAGCAGGCCCCAGGTGGAGGCGAAGATGTTGCGGTTGATGCGCAGGTAGGGCGCCGCGATGCCGGTTGGGGGAATGAACCAGGTGGCGGCGAGGCAGGCCACGGAAACCCCGAACAATTGCGCCATCACGCCCCATTTCGATGCGCCCTCGAGTCCTGTCAGGCCGCCGGCCGCGAGGCCGAGCAAGATGGCGATGAAGGTCGCGCCTTCGACCAGCGCGTTGCCCATCGTCAATTCCTCGCGCCGCAGGTGATCGGGAAGGATGCCGTATTTCACGGGCGAGTAGAGGGTCGCAATGACGCCGAGGCCGAAGAGCGCGAGGTAAAGCGCCTCGATGGAGACCATCCAGAAGCCGACGGCGGCGACCACCTGGACCAGGAGTTCGGCGACTTTCAGCCAACGCGCGATCCGTGCCTTGTCGTGACTGTCGGCGAGTTCCCCGCCAACCCCCGACAGGAGGATCGACGGCAGGATGAACGCGGCGATAGCCAGGGTCACCAGCGGTCCGGCGCTCGCCTCGCCGACCTTGAACAGGATCATGATCGCCAGCATGTTGCGGACGAGGTTGTCGTTGAAGGCCGAGAGGAACTGGCTGAGAAACAGCGGCAGGAACCGGCGCGAGCCCATGAGGCCCGCCAGCATCGGCAGGATCGGCGCGGGTGCCGCGGCGCTTCCTTGCGGGGAGTCAGACGGCTTCATCGACCTTGCCGCCCTTGAGGAGGGCCAATCCGCGCTGAGCGGCCGCCGCGGCGCCGCTCTCGGCGTTCGATACATGCACCATCGGCGAGGCGAAGCCGATGCCGTTGCTTTCGAAGGCTTGCTTGATGAGGATCAGCGCCCGCCGGCGCGCCGCGAATTGCACGTCCCCCGGCTTCGTCATCATCTTGGTCTGGATCTGGATCGCGTAGTCTCCGAATTGCGCCACGCCCTGCATCTTGATCGGCTTGATGATCTCCGGGCCGAGCTCAGGGTCTTCGGCCAGGGTCTCACCGATCCGCTTGATGATCTTCCGGACCTTCTCGAGGTCCGTTTCATATGGGACATTGATGGTGATCTTGTCCACGACCCAGTCCCGACTCTGGTTCTGCACCGCGCCGAGGATGCCGAACGGCACCGTGTAGAGGGCACCGCGCTGGTGGCGGAGCTTCACGGAACGGAGGCTGAAGGACTCCACCGTCCCCTTGTAGGTGCCGCTCTGGATATATTCGCCGATCCGGAAGGCGTCGTCGATCAGGTAGAAGCAGGGTTCGCACCTCGGGATCGTCGAGGAGGTCGAGCAACTGGTGGATCTTGTCGGATGCCGCGGCTGGCGGCAGCGTCTGCCTCGCCATGACGGGCGCCGGTGCTTCGGCGCGGACGCCATAGGATCCGACCATCGATAGAAGCGCGACACCGGTTGCGGCGACCCGCAAGACCTTTCGCAGGCAGACCTCATCTTCGTTTCCTTCGGCCACGCCGCCATTGTGCCAGAGCCCGCCGCCGAGACAAAAAACGCGGGGTGGGTCTTAGCTCCTGGCGGTTGCCGGCCTCCACCCGCGCTTCCCTCGGAACCTGGGCTGCACTAGGGTCCCGCCGCCGTCTCCCAGCGATCGACCGGACTCGTGATGCTCCCTGCCGCCGATGCCTCGCTCAGCCCTACGACATGGAGGTCGGCGCCGGCACCTTTCATCCCGCCACGACGCTGCGCTCGCTCGGTCCGAAACCTTGGAAAGCCGCCTACGTGCAGCCCTCGCGCCGCCCGAAGGATGGCCGATACGGCGAGAACCCCAATCGTCTTCAACACTATTACCAGTTCCAGGCGATCCTCAAACCGTCGCCACCGGACCTGCAGGACCTCTACCTTGGCTCGTTGAAGGCGATAGGCATCGATGCGTTGCTGCACGACATCCGTT
>CAXSEU010000190.1:0-7029 GCA_964236485.1 uncultured Lichenihabitans sp.
CAGCGGGCTTGCCGAAATCCTGGCGGATCCGCGCAAGAACGTCGTGGTGCTGGGACCGGGCCTCGGCGTGGGGCAGTCAACGCGCGATCTCGTCGAGGCAGCGCTCCGAGGCAAGCTCACCGGGGGGGAAGGCCGGGCCGTGGTGCTGGACGCCGATGCGCTGACCAGCTTCGCCGGCGACGCGGCGACGTTGGGGCGGCTGATCGCCGGTGCGGAGGGCCCGGTGGTGGCGACGCCGCACGATGGTGAATTCGTCCGCCTGTTCGGACGCGAGGGCGATGTCGGGTCCGCATCGAAGCTCGTTCGGACACGAGCCGGCGCGAGGATCCTCGGCGCGACCCTGATCCTCAAGGGTGACGATTCGGTGGTCGCATCGCCCGACGGGCGCGCCTCGATCGCGAGCGCCGATGCGCCTTGGCTCGCGACCGCCGGATCCGGCGACGTGCTTGCCGGAATGGTCGGCGGGTTGCTGGCCCAACGGATGGAGGCGTTCGGCGCGGCGAGCGCCGCCGTCTACCTTCACGCCGCCGCCGCGCGGGCGTTCGGCCCCGGGCTCATATCCGAAGACCTCCCCGAAGGGTTGCCGGCTCAACTGCGAACGCTGATCGAGCGGATCGACGGCTCCTGCAGCGGGCCTTCAGGCCATGGAACCTCCGTAAACCCCGGAGGTTGACGGAACGAAACCCGTAAAGGAGGAAAACTTGCGCAAATTGTCACTTATTATGGCTGCCGCCGCCCTTTCGATCGGCGTCGCGCATGCGCAGTCGACAACCGCACCTTCTGAAGGAGCCGGCACCGCAACCGGATCATCCAACAACGCCGTGAATGGCAACGGCAATACTTCGTCGAGCGTCAATGCTTCGGGCACGATCGACTTGGTTGCGCCCTCAGCACTCGAGAAGGGGGCCAACAGTTTCACCGAAGGTCAGGCTAAATCCCGGATAGAAAGCGCCGGGTTCAAGGACCTATCCGACCTCAAAAAGGACGGGGACGGCATCTGGCGAGGCAAGGCTACCCGGGACGGCAAAGTCATGGCGGTGGGCTTCGATTACAAGGGCAACCTCGCCGCGCAGTAAGGATCGAGCGAGCGCCGCGACCGCGGCCCCGATCCAATCTCAGGAGTGATCACCATGGCTACTCAGACCTTGACCGCAATGTTCGACAGCTACGACAAGGCCGCTGAAGCGGTGCGGCGGCTCGAGGCGGCCGGCATTCCACATGCCGACGTCTCCATCGTGTCGAACGACACTTCTCACCAAAAATACTACGACAACACCGATGATGCGACGGGCAGCGGCACCGGAACCGGGACGGGTGCATCCCTCGGTACGCTCCTCGGCGGCGGTGCGGGCCTCCTGGCCGGCCTCGGCATGCTGGCCATCCCGGGCCTCGGCCCAGTGGTTGCGGCAGGCTGGCTTGCCGCAACGCTCGTTGGAGCGGGGGTCGGAGCGGCCGCCGGTGGCGTGGTCGGTGCCTTGACGGACGCCGGGGTCAGCCATGAACATGCTCACGTCTATGCGGAAGGCATCCGCCGGGGCGGTACGCTTGTGACGGCCCGGGTCGATCAAAGCTTAGCGGCGCAGGCGGGCGAAATCCTCGACCGCGACGGCACGATCGACATGGACGAGAGAGAGTCCACCTGGCGTTCGGAAGGCTGGGAGGGGGTCGGTTCTGGCGGCCTTGTCGGGACGACCGTGGCCAGCGGTGTGGGTTCTGCGACAGCCGGGCTCGGCTCCGCTTTCGAGAATGACGCCGGCCGGACCGAACCGACGGTCGGCGCGTCAGGCGGTGCAGGCGATCGGTTTCCCGAAGCGGCACCGGGGTTTGGACCTGTTACCGGTCTTGGAACCGGTGGTGTCCGGAGAACGAGCGGGCGCGTCCGGGTCTACGACGGGCTCTGAGCCGACACGCACGGCGCAGCGATCGAGATCGGGGAGTGGCAACCGCCGCTCCCTCGGTGCGTTAGCGGATCTCGAACCAGTGGCGTAGTCCGGTCGTCGCCTGATCGAAGAAAGGCGAATCGATCAACCATCGGCCCGGGTATGGTGCCACGAGGGCGACGTGGGCCGTCTTCGCGGAGGGCACGAGGACCGTGTCTCTCCAGTAAGGTTCCCAGCCATCGTCGAGCGCGTGAAGAAGCCGCATCGCCTGGCCGTGCAGGCGAAAGCCGATCAATTCGGTCGTGTGATTGATGAAGCTGATCGTTGCCGCGGTGTTGCGTTTGGCGGTGAAGAGCGGCACCTTCGGAAGTTCGACCCCGTCGGCACCGTTAATGGCATAGTTCGCGCCTGCAGAGTTCCTTCCTACGAGCTTCCGCACTACGAGTTCGGCGCGTAACGCCTTCTCCAAGGGAATGGCCGAGGGAAGCGCGGAGTTTTGCTCGAGCGCCGCGACCGCGGGGTACTCGGCCTCCCTGGCACCGGTCAGACGGGCGACGAGGACCGCCGACGCCGGTGTTTCCCGCTGGCTGACGCCGCGCAGCAGCAATCGAAAGATCTGCTCCGGGTCTCCGGGGAGGTCGAGAAGAACGTCGAAGCGCGCGCCGGGGGCGACCGGCAAGGTGTCGTTCAGCGGCCTGAAGAGT
Source organism: uncultured Lichenihabitans sp. (assembly GCA_964236485.1). Taxonomy (GTDB): domain Bacteria; phylum Pseudomonadota; class Alphaproteobacteria; order Rhizobiales; family Beijerinckiaceae; genus Lichenihabitans. The sequence continues at coordinate 2,585 of CAXSEU010000190.1, forward strand.
TCGGATGGCTGTCCATCCACGGCGATGACGGAGGCCCGACCCCCTTCGAAGGAGGCTGTCAAAGCCTCTCGGGTGGACCCGTTCACCAGACGGAGTCTGACCCGCGCGCCCGGGCGATAGGTCTTTGTCTCCGGCCAGACTCTGCCGTTGACGGACACTCGATCCGCGAGGGCCGGCCCCGTCGCCGGGACGCGGTCGCTCAGGAACAGCACGGCGTCATCGTCCACGGCGGGAGGCGTTGGCTCCTCGACGATCAGCACACCCCCGAGCCCTCGGGCGGTCTGGTCCGACCAGCCGGGCACGAAGGGTGGATGGAACCAGGAGGTCCCGCTTTCCCGCGTCATGATCTCCATCGATGCCGTGGCGCCGGGCCGCAATGGGGCCACGCCCGTGAAGCCCGGCACGACGTCGATGGCGTTTTCGCCCCGCAGGCCCTGCCAGCTCAATGCCGTCGGTTCAGCCAGGCTGTTCTTGAGCGCGACGCTGACGATGGCGCCGCGAGGGACGCGAAGGACGGGCGGCGCCGCAACCTCATGGTAGCCAAGGCGGAGCCCGGGCGCGGAGGGGGCTCCTATAGCCCGCGCGTCGAGTTCCAGCGATGGCCTCGTCTCACCGGCTTCGGCACGCCCGACCACCGCGGTCGCCGCCGCGGTTCCACCGGCGAGCAGCAGTCGGCGTCTGTCCCAAGTCATACACGGCCCTTCTCGCTCGGTCCTGAGGCCTCGCGGCGCGCTCAGGGGCCAACGGCATCGATGTTGCCCGATGGCCCTCGTCGCGGCACGTGCGCCCCGGAAGACGTGTCAGAATGGTTCGGCCGATGGACAGATTGACACGAATGAGCCGATCCGTGCCAGCCCTGCTGATTGTCGGAGCGGGGGCCGCGCTCGCCGTCATCTGCCATGCCGCCGACTTCGGCCTTGGCGGCGAGGCGGCGTCCCACGCCTCCGGCATAACCTTCGCGGTGGCGGCGCTCATTGAAGAACCTCGCCAATTCATTTGCCCCGGTGCACGTTTTTTGCTGCGAAGCCGCGCCTCGGTTGCTATGACGGCCAACCCCGATTCGGCCTCGGCAGATCGAGGGCGGGCGTGGCGGAATTGGTAGACGCGCTGGATTTAGGTTCCAGTGACTCACGTCGTGGGGGTTCGAGTCCCTCCGCCCGCACCACCATTAGCCTCGATGGCCGCCGATCGGTTGCGGCACCGGCATATTGACCTCTGGGGCACTCTGGCGCCGATGAGGGTTATTTTGGAAGGGCAGTGTCAGATGCAGGTCACCGAGATCAGCGCGCAGGGCTTGCGGCGCGAATACAGGGTCGTGCTGCCGGCCGCCGATCTGGCATCCCGCCTCGAAGGCGAACTCGTCGGCATGAAGGACAAGGTGAAGATCAACGGGTTCCGGCCCGGCAAGGTCCCGATGGCTCATCTCAAGCGTCTCTACGGCCGCTCGCTCATGGGCGAAGTGGTGCAGAACGCCGTCAACGAGGCGAACCGCAAGATCGTCGAAGACAACAAGCTCCGGCTGGCGATCGAGCCGAAGATCGATCTTGCGAGCGACCAGACCGAGGTCGAGCGCGCCATGGAGGCGCATGGCGATCTGTCGTTCACGGTAGCGCTCGAGACCATCCCGGTCTTCGAGACCGGCACTTTCGAGGACATCGCGCTCGAGCGTCAGGTGGCTGAGGTTGCGGACGAGGATGTCTCCGCCGCCATCAACCGCCTGGCCGACCAGAACCGCGTGTTCGAGCCAAAGACGAGCGAGGACGCGGAGGTCCAAACCGGGGACAGGGCGACGATCGACTTCACTGGCCGGATCGGCGACGAGCCTTTCGAAGGGGGAGCCGGGGAAGGGATCGACGTCGTCGTCGGCTCGGGCTCGTTCATCCCGGGCTTCGAGCAACAGCTCATCGGCGCCCGGGTGGGCCGGGAGCGCAAGGTGGAGGTCAAGTTTCCCGACAATTATCTGTCGCCGCACCTCGCCGGGCAGGATGCTGCGTTCGACGTTACCGTGAAGGCGATCGCGGCACCGGGCCAAGTCTCCCTCGATGACGAATTCGCCAAGGGTTTTGGCTTCGAGGCCTTCGAGGCCATGAGGGAATCGATTCGCGACCGGATGCGCGACGATCTCTCCAAGGCGTCGCGCGACCGGGTGAAGCGGCTTTTGCTCGACGCCCTCGACAAGAAGTATGACTTCGAGCTTCCCGAGGGTCTCGTGACGCAGGAGTTCGACGGCATCTGGCGCAAAGTGTCCGACGAGCAGAAGAGTACCGGCCGCAGTTTCGCGGACGAGAACACGACCGAAGATGCCGCCCGGGCCGAATATCGTCACATCGCGGAGCGTCGCGTGCGGCTGGGCCTCGTGCTCGCCGAGGTCGGCGAGCGGGCCGGGGTGAAAGTCGAAGACAGCGAGGTCGGCCGCGCTCTCGTTGAATTGGTCCGGCAATACCCCGGGCAGGAACAGAAGGTGTGGGAACATTACCGTCAGAACCCTCAGGCCCTGAGCGAGATCAAGGCGCCATTGTTCGAGGACAAGGTCGTCGACCTCATCGTGTCGCAAGCCAGGGTGACGGAGCGCGTCGTCTCCAAGGATGAACTTTTCAAGCTCATTGAGGACGACGGCTCCGAGCGCTCGGAGGACCCTCAAGAGGGCGCGTCCGAGATGGCCGCGGCCGCGGAGCCTGAAGAAACCGCGGCCTGAGAGCGGCAGCGACGGCGTGGCCGGCGACCCGTTTCGGCTCCGGGGGACCACGAGGTCAACCTGGAGCAAGGCACCTGCCTTAGGGTGTTGTCCATTCGCCGGCGATTGCGCGGAACGCGGCAGCGCCTATATCGTCGCCATGGCAGTCGCCTCGGCACCGCAACGCAAGGAACGCTCGATGAGAGATCCGGTGGAAGTCTACGCCAATTACCTCATTCCGCAGGTGATCGAGAACACCAGCCGGGGCGAGCGCGGCTTCGACATCTATTCGCGACTGCTGCGCGAGCGCATCATCTTCTTGACCGGCGCCGTCGAGGACCAGATGGCCTCGGTCATTATCGCGCAACTGCTGTTCCTGGAGGCCGAGAATCCGAAAAAGGAAATATCCCTCTACATCAACTCGCCTGGTGGGGTGGTGACCGCCGGCCTCGCGATCTATGACACGATGCAGTTCATCCGGCCGAAAGTCTCAACGCTGTGCGTTGGCCAGGCCGCCTCGATGGGTTCCTTGCTGCTTTGCGCTGGCGAGGCCGGGATGCGTTTCGCGTTGCCGAATGCCCGGATCATGGTCCACCAGCCATCGGGAGGCTTCCAGGGACAGGCGTCCGATATCCTTCGTCACGCGGAGGACATCATGAAGATCAAGCGACGGCTCAACGAGATCTACGTCAAGCACACCGGCAAGGATTACGACACGATTGAAAATACCCTCGACCGTGACCATTTCATGACCGCCGACGAGGCGGCGGCGTTCGGCATCGTCGACCGGGTCGAGAGCAAGCGATCGGAAGAGGCGGCCGAAGTGAAGTAGCGGCCGGAGGCTTGATGACGGCCGTGTTCCCAGGCGTGTGGGGAAGCCTCGCTTCTCCCGCGGCCGGTAGGCTTCCCTTGCGACGCGGGAAGGATCATATTGTCCCCGGGTCACTGTCGCGCGGTCCGGGGTGTGGAACAGGGCCTGTGCGGCAGGTATTCGGCCGGGGTGTCAAGACATCCGTCATACCGGCTACGTTTCGTTAGTTCGCCGCGAATACGTTGTTAAATGATTCGAAACGCGCTCGGGGCGCATCGGGTCTGCATGGAGACTTCAATGAGCAAATCCGGCGGGAGCGACTCGAAGAACACGCTTTACTGTTCTTTCTGCGGCAAGAGCCAGCACGAGGTCCGGAAGCTCATCGCGGGTCCGACGGTATTCATCTGCGACGAATGCGTCGAACTCTGCATGGACATCATCCGGGAGGAGAACAAATCCTCGCTGGTCAATCGCCGCGACGGTATCCCGACCCCACGTGAGATCTGCAAGGTTCTGGACGATTACGTGATCGGTCAGCCGCAGGCGAAGCGTGTGCTGTCGGTGGCCGTTCACAACCATTACAAGCGTCTCAACCACGCCAGCAAGCACAACGATGTGGAACTCGCGAAGTCCAACATCCTGCTGATCGGGCCCACCGGATCCGGCAAGACGCTTCTGGCCCAGACCTTGGCGCGCATCCTCGACGTGCCCTTCACGATGGCGGACGCGACCACGCTGACCGAGGCCGGCTATGTCGGCGAGGATGTCGAGAACATCATCCTCAAATTGCTTCAGGCGTCGGATTATAACGTCGAGAAAGCCCAGCGCGGGATCTGCAAAGGCTCCGCTGATCGCCGGGCCGCATGCTGAAGCAGATTTCCTTTGTGGACCCGCTAGCCAAGGTCGTCGCGGAACAGCAGCAGCGAGTGCCGATGCAAGCTAAATTCGCGCCATGAAAAG
>CAXSEU010000191.1:0-7018 GCA_964236485.1 uncultured Lichenihabitans sp.
CCTACCGCGGCTTTGTCTGGGGACCGCCCGCCACCATGATCGTGGCCGCCGCCGCCTGCTATCGGCCGACGAAGGAAGGCGTCGTGAGGAGAGCCCTCGAAGCGCTAGGGGACGCGTCCTATTCGCTGTACCTCGTGCATGTGGCGGTCTTCTTCGCGTTGACGAGCCTCCTCGGTCGCTTCGGAGACGTACTGAACATCCCGTCCGCGCTCTACGCCCTTCTCTTGCTTTTCGGCGCGGTGGCGGCCGCTTTTGCGACCTACTGGCTGTTCGAGCGCCCTGTGACCCGCCTGCTCAATCGGAAGCTCGGGCTATCCCGCCGCTGGAAGGCGATCACGGCTCCGGCCGGCGCGAGGGCGTGATCGCGGACCCGCATTCGCGCACCGGGCCGACTTTCGTCGCCTCCCTTGACTGCCGGGCGAGGGTGTTCTTTACCCCGCCTCAGCGCATGTGATGCCGTGGCTGCCATGCCCCAACTTGAACAGGCGAGCCTTGTGGTCCGAAATTGTGTCGCCTTCTCCCCGAACGGCGCCCGCGCGCCGCGCGGGATGGCGTGACCACGCTTTTCGGGCGAGCGGCCGGGGTGAGCGGCCGTCCCTTGCGCGGCCGGCGTGTCGCGCTCCATCCCTCGCTCGGCTGGATCGGCGGGGCGCTGGCGGCGGTGATGTTCGCAGCCGGTGTCGCAACGGTGCTCTATACGGTCGCGGCGATCTTCAGGCTGCACGTCGTCCTCCCGGTCTGGGACGAATGGATGACGGTCTCGGACGCGCAATCCGTGCGCGCCGGCACTTACGGCTGGGCCGAACTGACGCGGCAGTACAACGAGCACAGGCTGCTTGTTCCACGCCTGTTCTTTATCGTAGACAACCTGCTGTTCGACATGTCGGACCGGTTCAACCTTGCGGTCATGTTCCTGTTCCAGGCCGTCAACGCCGCCGTCCTGATCCGGCTGATGATGCGGCTCGTCGCGGACCGGGTCTGGCGGCTGCTGCTCGCGGGATTCGTGCTCCTGGTGCTGTTTTCGCTTCGGCAGGAGCAGAACTTCACCTTCGGCTTCCAATTGCAGTTCATCGGCGTCTTCACCTTCGGCGTCCTGGCAATCACCACCTATGTGGACGCCCTCGATCGGCTCGGCGTCCTTCAGCCCGGTTCCGAGCCCCGGCCCGGTGCCTGGATGCGGCTGGCCGTGGCCGGACTTCTCTGCGCCGCCTCGACCTACACCATGGCGAACGGCGTCACGGCGGGCTTCACCCTCCTGGTCCTGGCGCTCGCCCTTCGGGCGCCATGGCGCGTCGTCCTGCCGACACTGGTGTTCTCCGCCGTGCTGGCGGGGCTTTACTTCCAGGGCCTCGACCAGGGCGGGATGAGGCTGCCCTTGTCCGAGGCGCTCGCCGATCCGCTCGCCTACCCCCGGTTCCTCGCGGGATTGCTGGGCAACCTGCTCGGCAGCGATATCGATTTCGACACGGCCTTGGGTGCGGTGGGGCTCGCGGGCTTCGCGGCCGCGGGGTTGGGCGTGGCGATCGGCCGGACGAGGCATCCGGCCTCGGTGGCCCTGCTCGCGGTGGCGGGCTTCATGGCCGCGAGCGCCTGCGCCACCACCTACGGACGCATCGGGGTCGGCATCCTGCAGGCCTTCGAAGGCCGCTACGTCGAGCCGGCCGCCATCTTCTGGTGCGCCCTCCTGCTGTTCTGGTTTCCGGTCTTCGCCGGGGCGGGAGCCGGCCGGGGCGGCGGATCTCCGCTGCGCCTTGCCGGCCTTGCGGCGCTCGCCTGTACGGCGGCGTCGCTCACCCTGGCCGCGGCCTATTTCGAGGCCACGGCCTGGCCCGACATGGTCAAGCAAGCGGCGGGGTTCCACAGGTTCCGCGACAGTCTGCTGAGCGGCCTGTTCGACACCCAGGCCGGGGGTTATGAAATCTTCACGCATGACGATATGCGGCCCGGCCTGACGTTCCTCCAGGATCGGCACCTGTCGTTGTTCGGCACGCCGGAGGCCCTCGACGTCGGCCGGCCGGTCGCGGCTTCGGGCGCCGCCGCGCCGGCGTCGGCCTGCCGCGGCGAGATCGCGGCCCGATCCGACCCGCAACTGGGCACCGGCGGTGTGCGGCTGCGGGGCACGGCCTGGGATGAGGAGCAGAGGGGACCGGTTCGGCGCATCCTGCTGGCCAGCCAGGGCGGCATCGTTGCCGGCTTGGGCTCGCCGGAGCGTCCGGAAGGGCGTCCGCGAAACTGGTTCGGCTATGCCAAGGCGGAGCCGGGCAGCACGCTCGCCGCTTACGCGGTGTTGAAGGATGGCCGGGCGTGCCCCTTCGGCACGGTCGTCGTGGCCCCCGCGTCCTGATCCGGGCCGGCGTTCGTCAGTTCCCCATCGACAGAAGTTCCTCGGCGGCACCCTCGTCCGTCACCAGGGTCGTCGCATAGCCGCCACGCAGCATGGCGCAAATGGCTTTCGCCTTGGCGGGCCCGCCCGCCACGCAGATCCTTTCCGGGATCCGGAGGATTTCCTCCAGCGTGAGCCCGATCATGCGGTCGTCGAGTTCCCCGGGAACCGGCGCTCCGTCCCGTCCGATGAAGCGGCCCGCCAGGACCCCGACGGCCCCGAGATCCGAATAGCGTCGACTCGTGTCCGGTGTGAGATAGCCGCTGCGGGACGGCATGCTGGCTTGATCGAGGCCCGCGATGCCGAACAGGATCTTGTTGCACGAGCGGATGAGATCGAACTGCTTGATGAGCGTCGGCTCGGCCATGAGGATCCGCTTGACCTCGGGCCTCGAGACGATGCCGGGCGCATGCAGGTTCACGCATCGGGCACCGATGCGATTGCCGATGTTGGAGGTACAGAGTTCGGGCGAGAAATCTCCGGTGCTGATGGCGCTTCCGGCAATCTGCACGACCGATACGGTCGGCAGGGTCATCGCCGGCAGGGCACTGGCCAGGGCCAACACCGTGCGGCCCCACGCCACCCCCAGCACGTCGCGAGGCGCAAGGCCCTGCGCCAGCAAGCGGGCGCCGGCCTGGCCGATCCTGTCGGTCGCGCTCGCCGGCTCGCCGCCCGGGATGACGACGCAGCCGGTCAGGCCATACCGCTCGGCCAGCAGGCGTGCGGATCGCACCGTCTGCAGGTGCGTTGGCGAAACCGAGATCGACACCACCTCCCGGTTGCGGGCCTCCTGAAGCAGTTTGATGACCGTGGCGCGCGACACGCCGAGGCGGGCCGCCACGTCCTCCTGAGTAAGTCGCTCCTCGTAATAGAGCCATGCCGCCCAGACGATCGGATCCGATCCGAACTCGACCGGCGGGGCCGCGGGCTTGCGGCGAACACGCGTGGGTGCCCTGCTCATGGCTGGCGGCGTCGTTTACGCGTCACTGGCGAATGCGGGCCTGCGGCAAAACCTGTGGGGCAAAGGCGCTCGACCTCCCGGGATTTATCGGCGCCAGTATTGACAGCGCTCCGCCCCGGCCGCAATCTGCAACAAAAGACACAACGAAGTGACACCTGTACGGACCATTCGTGCGGGGGGGAGGATATCGATGATCCGGGCCGATTCGGGCGGTTGCCCCAGGTGAGTGCGACTGCGATGCCGCTGCGGCCGACGCGCCGCCTGGTCTTGCCGCATTTCCTCACGACCGAGCATCCGTTGCCCTGGTTGCTTCCCGTCACGGTCCTGCTGACGGTCTTCGGAGTCTATCCCCTCGTCTACTCGGGCTGGCTGTCGCTGCACAAACGCAACGTCGTCTCGCATCAACTGGTGTTCAGCGGACTGACCCAGTGGGAGAGACTTTTCCATGACGCCCGCGCCTGGCACGCCCTCGGGGTTACGCTGATCTATGCGCTCCTCGCCCTGGCGGTTCAATTGGTGCTCGGGATGGCGATCGCCCTGTTGCTCGACACCGACCGGAAGGGCTACGGCGTGCTGCGCGCTCTGATGACCCTGCCCCTGGTGGTTCCGCCGGCCGTCACCGGCATGATGTTCCTCTTGATGCAGGACGGTTCGTTCGGCGTCCTGAGCTTCTATCTCTACAACCTCGGGCTGGCCTCGCCCTCCTTTCCCATCCTGGCGAACCCGAAAACCGCCCTCTTCGCCGTCCTGGCCGCCGACATCTGGCAATGGACGCCATTCATGGTGCTGATCATGATGGCCGGCCTGCGTGCCCTGCCCAAAGATCCGTTCGAGGCCGCCATGATCGATGGCGCGTCCTCGATCCAGATGTTCCGGCGCCTGACCTTGCCCATGATGAGCAAGGTCATCGCTGTCGCGGTGTTGATCCGCGGCGTCGATCTCTTCCGCATCTACGACTACGTCTACATCATTACCGGGGGCGGCCCGGGCACCGAGACAGAAACGTTGTAGTTCTACGCCGGCCGGATCTACTTCACGGGGGATTTCCCCTACGCGGCGACCCTCGCCCTCCTGGTGCTCGTCGCACTCATCATCGTGGCGAACATCTTCGTCCGGCTCTTCAGGGTTCGCTTCTGATGGAGCCGAGCCTGACCCGCCGCCTCGTTCGCGATATCGTCGCCGTGCTGGTCGTCGCAGCCTTCATGTTCCCGATCTTCTGGTGGGCACTGGCTTCGATCAAGCCCTATTCGGCGATCTTCAACCCCGCCGGCCCGGTCTACACCGATTTCAAGCCGACGCCGGACAATTACCGCGTGACGCTGCTCGGCGTCTCGCGCGTCGAGCTCGGCCTCGAACAGGGGGGCGACGCGGCCGGCGTCATCAAGGGCGGGGCAAATTCCTATGATTCGCGGCAGTCGCTGATCGACAGCGCCGTGATCGCCGTCGGGTCGACGGCCCTCGTGCTCTTTCTCGCGACGCTCGCCGCCTACGCGCTTTCCCGCCTCGATTTTCCAGGCCGCCAAAGCTTTCTGTTCTGGATCCTGTCGCAACGGTTCATGCCGCCGATCGCCGTCGTGATCCCGATCGTCTTCATGTTCCGTGACCTCAACCTGCGCGATACTTACCTCAGCCTCATCCTGGTCCACACGCTGATCAACCTGCCGCTGGCGGTTCTCTTGCTCAAGTCCTTCTTCGACGATGTTCCGAAGGACGTCGACGAGGCGGCCATGATCGATGGCGCCACGCGCTTTCAGACCTTCTGGAAGGTGATCTTGCCGATGGTGCGCGGAGGGGTTGCGGCCGCCGCGGTGCTATGCTTCGTCTTTTCGTGGACCGAGTTTTTTTTTTCGCTATTCCTCACCACCTCGATCCGCACCATCCCGGTGAAGATCTCGACCTTCGTGACCTCGACCGCGACGGAATGGGGTTTCATCACCGCACTGGGCACGACCGCCATCGTGCCGAGCTTCATCTTCATTCTGCTGGTTCAAAAGCATCTGGTCCGCGGGCTGACGCTCGGCTCGCTCAAAGAGTGAGTGCGGACGAGACAAAGAGAAACCACGACTTCAGGGAGAACATCCATGAGTTTCAAGGAACACGACAAGCAGACCTTCGTGGTCGACGCCTGCAATGATTTCACCCACCGTCGGATCACCAAGCGCGACTTCATGCGCAAGATGGCGCTGGCCGGCGTCGGCTTCTCGTCCTTCGGCGCCGGTTTCCTCGGCGGCACGCGCCCGCTGCGAAAGGGCGGCGTCGGGCTGAGCGACGAGGCGCGCGCCCAGGATGTCGACATGATGAAGTGGCTTGCCGACGTCGGTCAGAAGTACAAGGGCACCAAGATCCGCTATACGTCGGAAGCCACTCCCCCCTCGATTGTCGCCAACCAGCTCGCTGCCGGGGAATTCACCAAGGCGACCGGCATCGAGGTCGAGGTCGAGATCGTCCCCCTCGAACAGGTTCTGGCCAAGGCCACCCAGGACGTCCAGGGCAAGCTCGGGACTTACGACCTCTACTACCTCGACCAGTCCTGGATGGCGACTTTCGCCGACGACGTGATCGATCCCAGGGGATACTACGACCAGAACAAGACGCTGGCCATGCCGGGCTTCGACTGGGACGACTTCTCGCAGCCGCTCGTCGACGGCATCGCCATGTACAAGGGCAAGCAATGCGGCATCCCCTTCGACATCCCGATCTTCATCCTGATGTATCGCAAGGACATCATGGAAAAGCACAAGCTCGAGTTGCCGAAGACGGTCGACGAATACCTGAAAGTCGTACAGGCGATCACGGAGGCTGAAAAAGGCAACGGCGTCTACGGCACCGCGTGCCAGGCGAAATCCGGTCATTATTCGCTGGAGTGCGACTGGACCTTTGCGCTGTGGAGCCACGGCGGCTCGGTCTTCGACAAAGCCGGCAAATTCGTCGGCAACGACGAACGGGGCGTCGCAGGCCTGAAGTTCTACCAGGATCTCGTCAAGGCGTCGCCGCCCTCCTCCACCACCTGGACCTGGGACGGACAGGGACAGGCCTTGACCCAAGGACAGGCCGCCATGGCGATCACCTGGGGCGAGGATTTCCCCGGCTTCGACGCCAACGATTCCAAGGTCAAAGGCCTGTTCGAAGCTCTGCCCGCCCCCAAGGAAGTGCCGGGCCGCCGCGCCGTCGCGGACTGCGGGTTCAACGAGATCCCGGCGGTGGGCCATCAGGGCGGCTCCACCATCTCGCTCTCGAACTACTCCAAGAACAAGGAAGCCGCTTGGCTGTTCATGCAGTGGGTCTGTTCCAAGGACGTGATGGCACGGGTCTCGACCCTCGGCGGGGGCGCATCCCCGATGCGCAACTCGTCCTTCACGGACCCGCGGGTCAAGGCCAAGGCGGTCGTCGGGCCGGGAACCACCCGGCACTTCGACGCCATCAAATACACCATCGACAATCAGATGGGCTCGGAGCCCGACATGCCGATCTGGGCCGACCTGTCCAACAACGACATCCCGGTCGAGCTCGGCAAGCTGCTCACGGGCCAGGCCTATGGCGGCGACGCCAAGCCGGCGCTGGATGCCATCGCGGTGCTGGTCGACGCCAAGGTCAAGGACGCCGGCCTGCTCTGACCATCCACTCCCGAAGCGGGCCGACCGGCCCGCTTCCCTCGCCTATCGGGCCTTGAACGA
>CAXSEU010000192.1:0-7015 GCA_964236485.1 uncultured Lichenihabitans sp.
TCGGCCTCGGCTGCATGTCGCTGAGCCACGCTTACGGCGTCCCCCCGGCGGCGGGTCCCGAACAAGCGCGCCGGCACGACCTTGGTGTCGTTGACCACCAAGGCATCGCCAGGTCGCAGGAGATCGGGCAGGTCGCGCACCTTGCAATCACGTAGCAGCCGAGCGGGGTCCGACGGATCGACCAGGAGCAGTCGAGCGGTGTCGCGCGGGAACACCGGACGCAGGGCAATGGCCGCATCCGGAAGCTCGAAATCGAAGTCATCGACCCGCATCATCGATTTCGGCTCGCGAAGAGCGGCGCCGAAGGGGAACGGCTTAGCCGACGCGAGCGGTAACGATCCGGTCCGGATCGCGCACAGGCTCGCCGCGCTTGATCTTGTCGACGTTTTCCATGGCCGAAGTCACCTGTCCCCAGACCGTATATTGCTTGTCGAGGAAGCTCGCGTCGTCGAAGCAGATGAAGAACTGTGAGTTGGCGGAGTCGGGTCGGGTGGAGCGGGCCATGGAGCAGACACCGCGCTTGTGCGGCTCCGCGTTGAACTCCGCCTTGAGATCCGGGTGGCTCGATCCCAGTGCCGGTGCCTTGCGGACACCCGGTCTGCGCCATGAAGCCTTCGATGACCCGATGGAAGGCGACGTTGTCGTAGAACTTCTCGTTGGCAAGCTGAGTGATGCGCTCGACGTGCTTCGGCGCGAGGTCGGGCCGCAGGCGGATGACGATCGGTCCTTTGGTGGTTTCGAGCGTCAAGGTTTGTGCTGTGTCGGTCATCGGCGATCCTGGTAAATGAAGCTGATAGCGAAGACCTCGCCCGCGACGGCCGAGCCGAGCGTGGGCGAGAAAGGAAGCGGCGTGCATCGTTTAAGCGCGCCCGTGAGGGAATGCGCAAGCTCCGACTTCCATTCAGCGGACTCGGCGCCGACGTAGGGCACACGCGGTTCTCCGTTAATCGAACCATCGCGCTTGAAGCTGACGCGGAGCGTCACCATGGACCAGGGTTCGCCGGCCGGCGGCGTCCAGCAGGCACCGAGCGCCTGCCCGACTTCGGCATAGCGCCTGATGATCCCTGAAAATCCTCCCGGCGCCTCCGCGCCGACTGGCACACTCAAGTGGAAGCCGTGGGAAAATGGCGCAAGGCTTGGAAGCTGGTCCTCTTCCAAGGGAGAAACCCGCTCGACCGGCCCCGGCATGAACCGGTCGGGCGGCTCGATCTCGAGCGGAGGGGAGCGAATGGGGCGGATGATCCGAGGCCGAAAGAACAACCTGCGCTCGAGGCGTGGCCTTCGCTCCGGCGCTGGATGCCCGAGGTGCGGCGGCTCGGCAAGGCACGGTTCAACCAACAGGGTGGCGCCCGTCGCCAGCACGACGACGAACCCCCGGCCCACCGGTCTACTTGGCGGCCATGGTCATCTTGATGATCTTGTCGGGAGCGTCGACCTTGCCGTTGTCTGACTCCGAGCCCTTCTTGATCTTGTCGACGACATCCATGCCGCCCGTCACCTCACCGAAGACGGTATATTGCCCGTTCAAGAACGGGGCATCCGCCAGGCAAATGAAGAACTGGGAGTTCGCCGAATCCGGGTTCGAGGCGCGCGCCATGCCGAGGGTCCCGCGCTTGAAGAGCGTCTTGGTGAACTCAGCCTTGAGATCGGCCAGTTTCGACCCGCCGGTGCCGGTGCCGGTCGGATCGCCGGTCTGCGCCATGAAGCCGTCGATGACACGGTGAAAGACGATGCCGTCGTAGAAATGCTGCGCGATCAGACTCTTGATCTGCGCCACATGGGCCGGCGCCAGGTCGGGTCGCAGCTCGATCGTGATCCGGCCATCCTTGGTGTCGAGGTAGACGGTGTTGCCGTCGACCTTGGCTTGCGCCCCTACGCCGCCTCCGACCCCAAGCAGGATTGCTGCTGAAGCGGTGAGCAGGATATCGCGCCGGCAAAACTGCATAGGACCTCACGGGATGATGATCGATGCGCCTGCACATAGGCGTGCGCGTGCAAGGAGGCAAGGCAGGAAAAGCTCGATCAGTGATCGCGCTTGATCAACGGGAGAAGGAGTTCAATCGCTAGCAGTCTACGAGCTTCTTCGTTCAATTCGGCAATGAGATGGATGGCGGCACGCGCTTGGTCGAGCTCATCCAAGGTTTCGCGACGATTAAACAAGGATTGAGGGGTCTCGTAATCGGCTTTGGCTCGTTTGGCTTTCAAGCCTGAAAACGCGGTGCTTATCTCCTTAATGGAAGGATGGGCGTCCTTAGTCTTCGCGAAAGCCTCCAACCTGCTTTTAGCCTGACCGTGGTCCAGAAAGCGGTAGGTTCTATCCACCAGGCTGCTCCTGCTCCAGCGGACTAAGCCATCGGAGCAAACGTAGCAATGCATGAAAGAGCGCGTAGTAAGCTGTGCTGATTGCCCGCCGCATAGCCGCCTGTTGTAGGTTCGCGGATCCTTTTTGCTGGGCCAGGACTTCCGCCACCTCCAGGAACTCGTAGACTATCCGGTTTGGGAGACGGGCCATCTACTTAAGTCCATACGCTTCATATTCATCGAACGGTGCGGGATCGTCGGGGTAATCATAGTTGAAGTGCGGAAACCGCAGGTCCCCCCTTTCTTCCAACGCTTCTCGGAGAGCGACTTGCGCCCTCGGCAGAACCCTGCCACCGGTCGATCTTGCGCCGGGCTTGAAATGAAGCGTTATGAACAGGCTGTCTTCCCCTTCTTCATCCTGTCCTTCCTCCACGTCAGTATTCACAAGACCTGCGGTACGGAGGAGAGGCGGTAACACATCGTCGGCGAGGCTCTTAACATCTTTCTTGTTCATTGATGAAACCCCTCGTTTGTTCCACACCCTTATACCCGCTCGTAAAAACTGCGATAGAAGCTTTCGAAGACTACGAAGCTCCCGCCTTCAACAGCCGGTACGTGATGGCGTCGACTAGCGCCTGGAAGGAGGCGTCGATGATGTTGGCCGAGACGCCGACCGTGGTCCAGCGGTCGTCCCCGCCGTCGCCGCATTCGATCAGCACCCGGGTGACGGCGTCGGAGCCGCCCTGGAAGATGCGTACCCGGTAGTCGAGAAGCTCGAGATCCTTGATGAAGCGCTGATACTTGCCGAGGTCCTTGCGCAGCGCGAGGTCGAGCGCATGCACCGGTCCCGTGCCCTCGGCCACGGACATCAGGCTGACGCCGTCGACCGCGACCTTGACCACTGCCTCGGAGACGGTGATGCGCTGCCCCTTGGCGTCGAAGCGCCGCTCGACGTTGACCCGGAAGCGTTCCACATCGAAATAATGGGGTACCTCCCCGAGGATGCGCCGCGCGAGCAGGACGAAGGACGCGTCGGCCCCCTCGTAGGCATAGCCGACCGCCTCGCGCTCCTTCACCTCGTCTAGCAGGCGCATGACCCGGGGGTCGTCGCGCGCCACCGCGATGCCGAGCCGCTCGAGTTCGGCCAGGACGTTGGATTTGCCGGCCTGATCCGAAACGAGAAGCTTTCGCCGGTTGCCGACGGAGTCTGGCGGAACGTGCTCGTAGGTGCGCGGGTCCTTCATCACGGCCGAGGCATGGATACCGGCCTTGGTCGCAAAAGCGCTGTCGCCCACGTAGGGCGCATGGCGATGCGGGGCTCGGTTCAGCACCTCGTCGAAATCGTGCGAAAGCCTAGTCAAACCGCCGAGTTTTTCGTGCGACACGCCGATCTCGAACCGTTCGGCGAATTCCGGCTTGAGCAGCAGTGTCGGGATGATGGAGACGAGGTTGGCGTTGCCGCAACGCTCGCCGATGCCGTTGAACGTGCCCTGGATCTGCCGCACCCCGGCCAGCACCGCCGCGAAGGAATTGGCGACCGCCTGTTCGGTATCGTTATGCGCATGGATGCCGAGGTGGCGGCCGGGTATCGCCTTCGTGACCTCGCCGACGATGCGGGAGACCTCATGCGGCAGCGTGCCGCCATTGGTGTCGCAGAGCACGATCCACCGCGCCCCTGCCTCGTAGGCCGCGACGGCACAGCGCAGCGCGTAATCCGGGTTGGCCTTGTAGCCGTCGAAGAAATGTTCCGCGTCGAGCAGGGCCTCGCGGCCCCGGTCCCGTGCCGCACGGATCGATGCCGTGATGCCGGCGAGGTTCTCGTCGAGTGTCGCGCCGAGGGCCACGCGAACCTGGTAGTCCCAGCTTTTCGCCACCAGCACGACGGCGTCGGCATCCGCGTCGAGGGTCGCCACAAGCCCAGGATCGTTGGCGGCCGAACGGCCGGCGCGCTTGGTCATGCCAAAGGCGGCGAGCTTCCCGCGCAGCTTCGGCCGAGAAGCAAAGAAGTCGGTGTCGAGCGGATTGGCCCCCGGATAACCACCCTCGATGTAATCGAGGCCGAGGTCGTCGAGCATCGTCGCGATATGACGCTTGTCCGCGAGAGAAAAATCGATGCCGGTTGTCTGGGCACCGTCGCGCAGGCTCGTGTCGAGCAGCGTCAGGTAGTCCCGGCTCATGGCGTCGCGGCCTCGAAGCGTCTTTCGAGCGTGGTATTGGCCAGCCATTCACCGTTCAGCGACACGGTGTTGCGCCGCTGCGCCCGGTAGCCGCGCTTCTCGAAGAAGGACCGTGCCGTATCGCTGGCATCCACGGTCAGTTTGGAGGCGCCGCGTGCATGCGCGAGCTTTTCCAGCGCATCCGCGACCATGGAACCGATGCCCTGCCCCGCGACGGTCGGATAGACGAACAGCATCTCGATGTGGTCGCCCCCCTTCAGCGATCCAAAGCCGACGGCTGCGCCATCGATCGTGGCAACAAGTGTAAGTTCCGCCGCGCGCGCCTCGCCGAAGGCCGCCTCGTCGTCGGCGCTGGCCGCCCAGGCGGCGCGCTGGTCCTCGTCATAATCCTCGACCGTCAGATCCTCGATGCTGGCCCGGAAGATCGCGGCCAGCATGGGGGCGTCGGCCGGCAGCATGGGCCGCAAGGCCGGCTTCGGCAATACTGTCGCCATCAGAGGCCCATCCCGAAAACGCCTCGAAGATCGGGCTTACCCCTCATCCGCGCCTTCACAGCACCTTCTCCCGCAAAGAAGGGGACGCCTCATTCTGCATCGCCGGTGCCCTTTTCCCCTTGCGGGAGAAGGTCCCGCGGAGCGGGGGATGAGGGGTCTTCCACTGTCCGAAGATCATGAGGCCTCACCCTTGCGGCCGACGCGCCACGTCGTCGTGCCATCCTTGTTGTCCTTGAGCACGACGCCCATGCCCGCAAGTTCGTCGCGAATGCGATCGGATTCGGCCCAGGATTTTCTCGCTCGCGCAGCGAGGCGAAGCTCGATCAACGCCTCTACCGTCTGCGAGTCGATCGCTAGAGCCTGCTGTTTCCGACCCTGCCACACGGAAGGACTTTCCCGCAGAAGACCAAGCAGTCGGGCCGAGGCGAGCGCTGCCGAAATGCCGACGGATGAGGAGCGGTGCGCCGAGAAGAGACCATGCAAGACCCCTATCGCTTCAGGCGTGTTCAGGTCATCTTCAAGCCCAGCGATTACTTCTCCCGAGGGGCTGGTAAATTGGTCCCCATCGTCGATCATCTCATACCACCGATCCAGCGTCTTCTCCGCCTCCTCTAGCGCCCGCAGCGTCCAGTCGATAGGCTGCCGGTAATGCGTGCGCAGCATGGCGAGGCGCAGCACCTCACCCGGCCAGGACCGGCCGCCGAACGTCTCCGTCGCCAGCAGGTCGTGGATGGTTATGAAGTTGCCGAGGGATTTCGACATCTTCTGCCCCTCGACCTGCAAGAAGCCGTTGTGCATCCAGGTGTTCGCCATCATGGGTGTGTGGAAGGCGCAGCGGCTCTGCGCGATCTCGTTCTCGTGATGCGGGAAAACGAGGTCGATGCCGCCGCCGTGGATGTCGAAGGTCTCGCCCAGGTGCTTCCAGCTCATGGCCGAGCATTCGACATGCCAGCCCGGCCGGCCCCTGCCCCACGGGCTGTCCCATCCGGGCTCGTTCGTGGCCGCGGGCTTCCACAGCACGAAATCCGTGTCGCCGCGCTTGTAGGGGGCCACGTCGACCCGCGCGCCCGCGATCATCTCGTCGAGCGGGCGGCCCGAAAGCTTGCCGTAATCGGGCATCGACGGCACGTCGAACAGCACATGCCCCTCTGCCGCATAGGCGTGGCCGGATGCGACCAACCGCTCGATCACCGCAATCATTTCCGGAATGTGCTCGGTGGCACGAGGCTCGACTGTGGGCGGCAGGCAGCCTAAGGCCGCCACATCGTCGCGAAACTCGCGGGCGGTCGTCTCGGTCAAGGTATTGATCGGGACGCCCCGCTCGCAAGCACGGGCGATGATCTTGTCGTCGACATCGGTGATGTTGCGGACGTAGCGGACGTGATCGGCGCCGTAAATGTGACGAAGGAGACGGAATAGAACATCGAAGACGATGACCGGCCGGGCATTGCCGATGTGGGCACGGTCGTAGACGGTCGGCCCGCAGACGTAGAGCCGCACCCTCTCCGGATCGATCGCCTCAAATATCTCTTTGCGACGAGTCAGCGTGTTGTAAAGGCGCAGCGACATCGAACCTCCGATCCTGGCGGCTCGACCATAGGCGCGATGCCACATAGGTGCGGTGGGGGCAACGCGTAGACGCTTGTCGAACCGTTCAGGGCCGCAGACCCATACGACGGCTTCACGGTTCCGGAAACAGCGAAGTTCGCACGACGCGGACGACGAGGTTCAGCTGTTCAACACCTCGACCCTCATGCCGGGAGAGACCATCCAGACCGGCCCATCGTCGCCGGCTTCCGACGCAAGCGTAGCCAAGTGGATATTCACGGAGGGAACCCGCATCATGGCCTCCACGATCGCGCGCAGGCCCGCCAGCACCGGCAAATCCTCCCCTGCGATCACCACTGTGACGTTGCGCCAGTCCCGCTCCCGGGCGTCGATGGCGAAGCGGCGGACGAGCTTGCCGACCAGCACCCCGACCGTCAGATCACAGCGCTGGGCGAGCGCCGCGACGCGCTCCGAAAACTCCCCGCCGGTCGACGA
>CAXSEU010000193.1:0-6971 GCA_964236485.1 uncultured Lichenihabitans sp.
TGGTGTCGCTGGCGACGCTGCCGGACGGGAGCCCCCTCGTGGTGCTGTCGCGACTGGCGGCCCATACGCGCCACCTCGAGGCGGATCCGCGCTGCTCCGTCCTCCTGGCCGAGACCGGCAAGGGCGACCCGCTGGCCCATCCGAGGCTGACCCTCCTGGGCCAGGCACTGCCGGCTTCGGCGGAGCAGCGCGGCGGGTGGCGCAGCCGGTTCCTGGCGCGCCACCCCAAGGCCGAACTCTACGTCGATTTCGCCGACTTCTCGTTTTGGCGGCTCGCGGTCGACACGGCCCACCTCAATGGAGGTTTTGCCCGCGCGGCGCGCTTCACGGCGGCGGAGATCCTGACCGACCTCGCCGGTGCCGAGCCCCTGTTCGGCGCCGAAGAGGACATCCTCGCCCACATGAACGCCGACCACCGCGAGGCGCTTCGACTCTATGCCGCCGTTTTGTGCGGCGCGGCCGACGCGGACTGGCGCATGAGCGGATTGGACCCTGACGGCATCGATCTGGCGTTCGGCGATCGCACCGCACGCCTGCCGTTCCCGGAGCGGGTCACCACGCCGACGGACCTTCGCCGCACCTTGATGGACTTGGCCGCGCAGGCCAGAGGCGAACAGGTCGGGGCCGCGCCCGCCTGATGCCGGCGGTTGAAGGATTGAGCCACCTCACCTTCATCGTGCGGGATCTCGCGCGCATGGGCGCCATCATCCGCGAGGTTCTGGGGGGCCAAGAGGTCTATTCGAGCGGCGACGATATTCACTCGCTGTCCCAGGAGAGGTTCTACCTCGTCGGAGGACTTTGGATCGCCGTCATGCAAGGCGAAAGGCGGGCGCAACGGAGCTACGACCATGTCGCGTTCAAGATCGGGGAGGATCAGTTCGAGCCTTGCCGCAGGGCTATCGAGAGGCTCGGTCTGGAAATGCTTTCGCCCCGGTCGCGCATCGCCGGGGAAGCGCGGTCCATCTACTTCCATGACGAAGACGACCACCTGTTCGAGCTTCACACCGGCACACTGGCCGAGCGCCTCGACGGCTATCGGCGAGCCATGCGCTCGTAGCCGCGGGCTGTCGACTATCTGGCGTATGTCACGCTGTCGCTGATATGTCAGCCCGAAATCCGCGGGCACGCGGGGCCTCGGCCCACGTCGTCCTCGAAGCCTCGTGAAAAGCTTGCGAAATCGTGACGCCGCAGCGGTTCGCCCCGGTTTTCGGAACAGAAGCGGTTGATTTTTCAGACATGTGGTGTTATGGTCACGGCTGAACCATCACCTGTGTCTCATCACGAGACATAGGCCTCATCCCTCGGTATCCGTCGCTCGGGAAGCGATCTTCGACTTTGCGCTTTTCGACGATGTTCATCCGAGAGTGAGTGTCTAGCGACCTTATCGGAAAGGATCAAGTTTGGTGTCGGGTCGCGCGGTGGACGCCGCGAGGCTGAGCGAAGGGATCGTTCCATGACGATCACGAGACTAGCGGGTCGACCCAACAAGAATCGAGAAGCGGGGCGATCGGCCAATCGGAGCCGGGCGGCGAGATGGCTTTCCGGACTCCATACCTGGGACTGCCCGAATGGGCCCAACAACGATCGGATCAACGTGACTCAGAAAAATTCAACGGCCGCCTCCGTCGATGTCGCCCCTGGGGTTTCGTCGAACGACGCCGCGTCGCCGGTCGCCGACAAGATCGCAGCCGCGCGGCCGCGCACGGCATCCGCGATGTCGGCCGGCTCCCGCTCGCCCTTCGGCAACAAGTCGTCCCGTCCCATGGGGTCTTCCGGCGGGATGCGGAACGACGTTCCCAAGGCTGCCGTCAAGCCGGGCGTCGGTCGGCAGGGGTTCAAGGCGGGGGAGTTCATCGTCTACCCGGCGCATGGGGTGGGGGAGATCGTGGCGATCGAAGAGGAAGAGGTCGCGGGGTTCAAGCTCGAACTCTTCGTCATCAGCTTCGCCAAGGACAAGATGAAGCTCAAGGTGCCGCTGCCCAAGGTTTCGGCCGTGGGCATGCGCAAGTTGAGCGAAGCCGATGTGGTACAGCGTGCGCTCGACACCCTGGCGGGCCGGGCACGCGTCAAGCGCACCATGTGGTCGCGTCGGGCACAGGAATATGAGGCCAAGATCAATTCCGGCGACCTTGTCTCCGTGGCGGAGGTCGTCCGCGACCTTTACCGCTCCGAGGCGCAGCCCGAACAGTCCTATTCGGAACGCCAACTCTACGAGGCGGCGCTCGACCGCATGTCGCGCGAGATCGCGGCCGTGCAGAAGCTGACCGATCCCGAGGTCTTCAAGGTGATCGAATCACAGCTTCAGAAAAGCCCGCGCCGCAGCAAGGCCGAAGTGGAAGCGGAGGCGGAGAGCGAGGACGGCGACGTCGAGGAAGCCGCCTGAGACGGCTCATCATGCGTGACGAAGAGAGCCCGGCCCGGTGCCGGGTTTTTCGTTTGATCATCGGTGCTGCGTTTCCCCAGGCTTTTCCGCCGTGACACGCTTGCCCGGGGGACCTGCGCTCGGCGCCAAGCCTCCCATGGGTGAAGAGGTGGCGGTGGCCCGCGTATCGATCTCGGCATCGATCTCCGCCCCGACGAGCAGGACCAGCGCGCTGACCCAGAACCACAGGAGCAGCACCACCACGGCCCCGAGCGAGCCATAGGTGGCATCGTACGAGCCGAACTTGGAGACGTAGATCGAGAACAGGATCGACCCGACCAGCCAACACACCGTGGCGATCCCGGCCCCCCAGCTGATCCAGCGCCAGCGCGGATGGCTCCGCGAGGGCGCGAAGCGATAGATGACCGCGAACCCGAGCGCCACGAAGACGGCCAGGACGGGCCAACGCAGGAGGTTGACCAGCACCGTCGCAAACCCGCCGACGTGCAGAAGGTTGAGGACGACCGGCACCACCGGCACGGCGACGAAGACCAGGACCGCGAAGATCACCCCGGCGAAGGTCAGCACCAGGGACACGAGGGTCTGCATGATGAAGGAGCGCTGTTCGGTCTCTTCGTAGGCGATGTTGAGCCCGGTCATGACGGAGGAGATGCCGTTGCGGGCCGACCACAGGGCCAAGAGGATGCTGACGATCAGCGCCAGCGAGAGCTGCGAGGTGCTTTTCTGCGCGAAGCTGTTGAGCCCGTCGGTCAGCAATTTCATCGATTCGGCGGGCAGCAGGCCGCCGTACTCCTGGATGTGCTGGGCGACGGTGGTCGGATCCGCCACCAGCGCATAGAGCGACACCATCATCGCAAGGGCCGGGAAGATCGCCAGCATGACGTAGAAGGCGACGCCCGCGGCGGCCAATGTGATGTTGTCCCGGCCCATGCGGTCGAAGATCGACATGGCAAGACCGAAGAGACCCGGCTTGTGGGGGACGGGCGGGGCGCCGCCCCCGGCCGAGGGGGAAGCAGGCTCACCGGCGGTGCTCGCCGGCGCGGGTTGGCGTGATGCCGGCGACGTCACGACGGTCCGCTTGGCGAAAAGGCCCGCCGCCGCGAAGCCCAGAACGGCCACCGTCGTCAGCGCGGATCGGGAGGACTTCCCCCCTTTTGCCGGATGTTCCATGCCTCGTCCCCGAAGGCAGGGCCGCGCCCTCGCGATCCCGCCCGAGATCCGGAATGCCGTCGCCACACCGAGCGTTCCTGCTGCGCGGCCTCTTTTTGCAACGATGTTCGCCGCCGGCGCGTCCTCGCGAGCGCCGATCTGGTCGGCCGGGTCTTTGCCCGTTATGACACATCCGCAGGCACGATGCCGCGCGAGTGAGATGCCATGTCGAAAACTTCATGCAACCTTCTCGGGTGGCGGTTGCTCAGGGTCGCCGCCGCTGCTCTGGGGCTCGGCTGCGCCGGCGCTGAAGCGGCGGCGAGGACCGACATCGTGATCGGGATGGCGGTCGAGCCTCCCGGGCTCGATCCCACGGTGGCGGCGCCGGTCGCCGTCGGGCAGGTGACGTGGCAGAACCTTTTCGAGGGGCTCGTCCGGATCGACCGGAACGGCGCCGTCAAGCCGCAGCTCGCCAGGGCCTGGACCATATCGGCCGACGGGCTGACCTACCGGTTCGATCTCGAGGCCGGAGTGCTGTTCCACAACGGGGTTCCGTTCGATGCCTCGACGGCGAAGTTCACGCTTGACCGGGCCCGTGGTCCGCAGTCGGTGAACAGCCAGAAGGCCTTCTTCGCCGTCATCGACCGGATCGAGGCGCCCGACGCCAGGACGCTGGTGCTCCGCCTGAGCCAACCCTCCGGCAACCTGCTCTATTGGTTGGGCTGGCCGGCCTCGGTCATGGTGGAGCCGAGATCGGCCGATACCGACGGCTCGGAGCCGGTCGGAACCGGCCCGTTCCGCTTCGGCACGTGGCGGCGAGGCGACCGTGTCGAACTCGTCCGCAACGCCGGCTATTGGGACAAGGCACGTCCGGTCGGCCTCGACAAGGCGACCTTCCGCTTCATCGGCGATCCGCAGGCCGAGGCGGCGGCGCTCGAGGCCGGCGACGTCGACGCCTTCCCGGAATTCCTCGCGCCGGAATTGTTCGCGCAGTTGCGGGGCGACGACGCATTGACGACCGTCGTCGGCACCACCGACCTCAAGGTCGTGGCCGGCATGAACAACGGCAAGGGACCGTTCTCGGACAAGCGGGTGCGGCAGGCCCTGATGCTCGCCGTCGACCGCAGGCTGCTGATCGAGGGAGCGAACTCAGGGTTCGGGACGCCGATCGGCAGCCACTTCGCCCCCGCCGACCCTGGCTATGTGGACCTCACCCGCGTGCTGCCTTACGACCCTGCCCGGGCCAAGGCGCTCCTGGCCGAGGCGGGCTACCCGAAAGGCTTCAGCTTCACCATCAAAGTCCCGCAGATGTCCTACGCGACGCGCTCGGCCGAGGTGCTCCAGGGCATGTTCGCCGACATCGGGGTCGCCATGACGATCGTGCCGACCGAGTTCCCGGCCCAGTGGCTCCAGGAGGTCTTCACAGCTCGGAGCTACGACATGACTATCATCGCCCATGCCGAGCCGCTCGACATCGGCATCTACGCGCGACCCTCCTACTATTTCGACTACAAGAATCCCGCCTTCGACGCCGTGATCGCCAGGGCCGAGCGCGAGAGCGACCCATCGAGACGGGCCGCCGCCTACGGCGACGCCCAAGGCATCCTGGCCGAGGACGTGCCGGCGCTCTACCTCTACGTGTTGCCGAAGCTCGGCGTCTGGTCGAGCAAGCTCGAGGGGCTGTGGGTCAACGAACCCATTCCCTCCAACGACCTCGCCGAGGTGCGATGGAAGGGGTGACCCGGGATTCTTTCGCCGGGCGGCTTCTCGGCCTCGCTCTGACGCTCCTCCTCGTATCGCTCGGGATCTTCCTGTTGCTCGAGGTGCTTCCGGGCGATCCGGCGGCCATCATGCTCGGCACCTCGGCCCAGCCCGACACCCTCGCCGCCCTGCGCCACCGGATGGGGCTGGATGCGCCAGCCGCCGTCCGCTATGCCGCCTGGCTCGCCGGGCTTGTCACGGGGGACCTCGGCCAATCCTATTCCTACGGCGTACCGGTCTCCCGCCTGATCGCCGACCGCTTGGCCGTGACGGGGCCCCTGACGCTCCTGGCGCTCGTCCTGGTGATCGTCACGGCGCTGCCCCTCGGCGCGGCGGCGGCGGCATCGGCATCCGCCTCGGGGCGCCGCGGCTGGCTCGACCATTTCGCCTCCGCCTACGCGCAACTCGGCATCGCGGTGCCGAATTTCTGGATCGGCCTCATGCTTATCCTCGCCATATCGCTTCGCTTCGGCTGGTTGCCCGCAGGGGGTTTTGCGGGCTGGTCGGCCGGGGCATGGCCTGCCATGCGAGGCCTGATCCTCCCCGCCATTGCCCTGGCCCTGCCGCAATCCGCGGTGTTGACCCGCGTGACGCGTGGCGCCGTCCTCGAGGTTCTCGACGAGGATTTCGTGCGCACCGCCAGGGCCAAGGGGCTGTCCCGGTCCCAGGCGCTCTGGCGCCATGCCGTGCCGAACGCCCTTGTGCCGGTCGTCACGGTGTTCGGGTTGCAGCTCTCCTTTCTGATCGCGGGTGCCGTCCTGGTCGAGAACGTCTTCAACCTGCCCGGCATGGGGCGCCTCGCCTATCAGGCGCTGGCGCAGCGCGACCTCGTGGTGATCATGGACGTGGTGATGATGTTCTCGGCCACGGTGATCGTCGTGAACTGGGGCGTCGACCTTCTCTACCCCCGGCTCGACCCGCGTCTGGGCTCGCGCCGGTGAGCCTGGGGCGGGTTGGGCCGGTCCGGCTGATGGCCGGCGCCGTCCTGGTCGGGATCTTCTGTGCCGCGGCCCTGCTGTCGCTCGCCTGGACGCCCGAGGACCCCACCCGCATCCGCATCCTCGACAAGTTGAGGCCGCCGCTCGCGTCAGGCCTGCTCGGCACCGACCGGCTGGGCCGCGACGTCCTCTCCATGCTGATGGTGGGCGCGCGAAATTCGCTCGCCGTCGCCTTCCTGTCGGTGGGGCTCGGGGGTGCCCTCGGCACGCTCGCGGGCGTCGCCGCCGCGTCGCGGGGCGGCTGGTTCGACGCCGTGACCATGCGCGCCTGCGATGCCCTCTTCGCCTTTCCGGCGGTGCTCTCGGCCATCATGCTGGGCGTTCTCCCGACGCCGGGCGCGGGCACCGTGGTGCTGGCCATCGGGCTCTTCATGGTGCCGGTCTTCGCCCGTCTGACGCGCGGTGCGGCGCGGCAGATCCTGGCGCGTGATTTCATCCTGGCCGCCCGCATGTCCGGCAAGGGCCCTGCGCGCATCGCCGCCGAACATGTGCTGCCGAACATCCTCGGGCCGGTCGTCGTCCAGGTGGCGATCCAGCTCGGGCTGGCGATCCTGGCCGAAGCCGGCCTCGGCTTTCTCGGGCTCGGCATGGCGCCGCCCGCCCCCACGTGGGGGCGAATGCTCGCGGATGCGCAGACCTATCTGGCGCAGGCGCCTTATCTGGCGCTGGCGCCCGGTTGC
>CAXSEU010000194.1:0-1059 GCA_964236485.1 uncultured Lichenihabitans sp.
CTTGCCGTCACCCGTCTTGAGCAGGCGCGACACGGTCGGCTCCGTGGTCATGCCGCCCTGGATCTCGTCGCGCTGCAGAGCCGCGATGAAGGTGTCGCCGGCACCGACCGGCACCGACGTGAACTCCCCGAGCTTCACGCCATGCTTGACCGCCAGGTACTGGGTCAGGAAATTGGTCGACGAGCCGAGCCCGGTGACGCCGAGCTTCAGGCCCTTGAAGTCCGCCGGTGACTTGATCTCCGGATGTTTCGTCGAGACGAGCTCGACTTCCCCCGGCGAGCCCAGGATCTGGACGACGGATTCGATGTACTTGCCCTTGGATTGCAAGTCGATGCAATGGTCGTAGAAGCCACCGACGCCCTGCACCGCCCCGGCCAGGAGTTCGTCCTCGGCGTCGACGCCGGAGGGCTCGGTGAGCAACTCGACGTCGAGGCCTTCATCCTTGAAGTACCCCAGACGCTGCGAGAGCATGAACGGCAGGTAGATCTGCTTCTCTAGCCCGCCCACCATGAGGGTGATCTTGTCCGCGGCCGACGCCGACACGTTTGGAACGACGCTCGCGAACAGGGTTGCGGCGAACGCGGCGGAAGACAGTGACTTCAGCTTCATGACGGGGGACCTCGGGGTTTCCTCACGGGATGCCTTCTTCCCGCCGTCATCGACGCGGCAGGCAGGCTTGGGTGCCATGATAACCCTTACCCTTTCAGCAAGCTTTCAGTCGTCGGTGGACCGGTGGGTGGTTCAGTCCGTCGTTTCCCGACCGCCTGACGGGCTTCAGGCGAAATGCGACCTGACGACGAGGCGCCATAGGATCGGCTTCGCGTCCGGATGGGCGTGGTGGCCCCCGTCGGGCAGCGGTTGCGCGTTCGTCGCGAGGACGCTTTTTCCGCAGCCTTCGCATCGATAGACGCCCGACAGGGGGGCGAGACTCGCCGGGGCATGCAGATCGTCGAATTCGCTGCCCTCTTGCCGGGCCAGGTATTTGCGATGCTTGTAGTAGGCCAAGACGTTATCCGGCTGGAACAGCGTCGTCGCGGGAAGCCTTGGCGGAAGGATTGT
>CAXSEU010000194.1:1069-2920 GCA_964236485.1 uncultured Lichenihabitans sp.
GCCGGCATGACCTGATCATGGCGGCGGGCGGCGGCGAGTTCGCGATAGAGGGCGACGAGTTCGTCGGTCTGCTGCGTTGCCATCCGTGGATGGTACGGCCGGCTGGGGCTGGCGCGGAACCGCTCTGGATCGGCGTCGATGGAGCGGAGCACCCGCACGAGGTCGCGCGTGTCACGCACGTCGATGACGAAGCCGTTCTCGCCCTCGACGATGTCCTCGCCGATCGCGCCAAGATCGCTCGCCACGACCCACAATCCTTCCGCCAAGGCTTCCCGCGACACCAGGCCATAGCTTTCGGGCCATATGGAGGGCGCCACGAGCACATCGATGTCGGCGTAAAGGGCGATCATGTCGTCCTGGCCGACGGCGCCGCGGATCGTCACCGGCGTCGTGCCCCAGGTGAGCCGCCTCTCGTATTCCGGCTCCCGGGAATGGTCGATGACCAGGGCTTCGAGGTTGCCGAACGCCTGTGTCCCGAGCGCCATCTCCAGGAGATGAATGCCCTTGTGCCGCGAGCGGCCGCCGATGTGCCCCATGCGGACGCGGCCCTGGCGCGGCACTCGAACGCGTCCGCCGGAAAAAGCGGGCGAAAGCCCGTTCGGCACGGCGCGCGTGTTTGGAAACCCGGCGTCGCGATAGATGCGCGCGAAACTTTCCGACACGGCCGTGACCACGGCGGCTCCCGCGAGTTGATCGGCGAGAAAGCGCTTGCGATCGATCTCGGGCAGTCGATCGGAGCCTGCCAAAGGCTCGCAAATCGCCCTCGGGGCCGGATGGCGGAGAAGGGAGTCCTCGTCGATCAAGAACTGATGGGGCGAGATCCACCAGGCATCGTGAACCGTCACGATGTAGGGAACCGCCTCTTCCCGGCAGACCTCGACGACCGACCCCGTCAGGAACTGAAGGCAGTGGAAGTGGACGAGATCGGGCTTCCAGCTGCGCAGGGCGGCGCGGAACCGTTCGGCGGCGAACCTGTCCCGGTAGTCGAACTCGGTCGAGCTCTTTCGGGAACACCGGTACACGGGGACGCCCCGGTACTGGCCGATCCGCGCCGACGGATGCGGCGCGTCGAAATCGGTCGAGAACACCGCCACCTCGAATTCGCCGCCGTAGCGGTCGAGGATGTCGTCGACATTGTCGCGCACCACGCGGGTCGCGCCTCCGGATGTTTGCGGCGGGAACAGCACGTGAACGATGAGGACGCGGGTTGGCGGGCGGACGCGGGCCCCGCGCAGCGCCTGCCCTTCGGCACCCAACGGCGGGGCATCACCCTGGGCAGCGCTCCGCAAGGCGGTGCCGAGCTTGCCCGCCAGCACGTCGAGGGCATAGTCCGCGATGGCGCGTTGGCGCGCCCGCGCACCGATCCGGCGGCGGAGCGCGGCGTCGTCGACGAGGCGGAACAGGGCATCGCGCCAATCCTCGGGAGACCGCGCCAGCATCGCGTCGACGCCCTCGTGCAGCACTTCGCGGTATCGCGCGGTCGCGCTGACGATCGAGGGGACGGCCGACACCGCCGCCTCGAGCCACTTGATCTCGCTCTTGCAATCGTTCATCTCGCCCGCGACCAGCACGGCGAGGTTGATGTCGACTTCCGACAGGAGCGCCCAATAGGCCTCGAGGTTCTTGGTGAAGCCGAGGCGAAGGATGCGGTCCGCGTAAGCATCGAAGGCGGGATCGAGATCGAGGTAGCCGACGACGACGAGCTTGACGCGAGGTCTGGTGGCCAGGACTTCGACGAGGGCGGGGCCGACCGTCTCGTTGAAGTTGCGGTTGTGCGCCTTGGTGCCGGACCCATAGAAGACGAAGATGTCGTCATCCACCGACCGAGGCGCCGGAGGCGCGCGCAAGAAG
>CAXSEU010000194.1:2930-6942 GCA_964236485.1 uncultured Lichenihabitans sp.
AGAAGCGCTCGTTTCGCTCGTCGAGCCCGTTCGGGACGACATGGCAAGTTCGCCTCGATGTGAGCGGGGCGACGTGACGCGCCAAGGCCGTGGTCGACGCGATCCCGGCGTCGCAGAGGCCGACGGCGAAGCGGAGCAGCGGCGTTCCGTAGAGCAGACCGACATATTGTTCGAAAGGGATCTGCTTTTCGTAGACCTCGTAGCCGTCGGGGTAATGCTCCGATTCGAAGATGAGGTCGTCGATGTCGTAGAAGACCGGCACACCCATGGCCCGCGCGTGAAGCACGAGCCTGATCGTCGCCGGAAAGGCCGGTTCCCGATAGACGATCAGCGCGCGCGCATTCACCAGCGCCTCCCTGGCCCGCACCGCCCCTTCGCTGTTGAAGACGCGGTGCGGCACCCCGAGGCGATCGAGCTGGCGGCTGCGTTGCTCGACACGGTAGTGGCGGCATTGGGGAAGGCCGTGGTTGGCGAACAGCACCACGTGCCCGTCCTCGTTGGGGCCGACAAAGCCCGGAAGGTCGTCGAACCTCCGGAAGGCCTCGGTGATGCGCGTCAGCGACGCCACCATGAGATCATCGCCATCACGGCGCTTCCCGTCACGGTAGAGCGCCCAGACGCGATCGGCCGCGGCGCCGAAATCGCGCTCGATGGTCTGGTGCAAGGCCTCTCGCCAGGGCCGGAAACCGCTGCATCGCGCCTGCGAACTTTCGAGATATCCGTAGGCCTCTTCGATGTCGCCGCGCCGCGTCGCGAGGTCGATCAGGGTGGCGAAGACCCAGACCGAGCTCTGGCCGAGTTCGAGGGCTCGCCGCTCGTGACGCTCCGCCCCCTCGAGGTCGCCTGTTGCCAGACGACGATCGGCCATCCTGTGGTGGAGACCGCCGTTCGACGGCTCGGCCGCCAGCGCCCTGTCCAGCACCTCGAGCGCGAGTTTGGGCCGCCGCGACCAGAGCCGGTGCGACCACGCTTCCAGGAAGGCGACATGATCCCCCGCCTCGACGGGGATGTCGATGGGCCCCTCGAGGCTCGCCTCGAGAAAATGTTCGAGGGCATCGAGCCTGGTCCCCGGCGGCTCGGCCCCAGGCGGTCGCCGTTCACGGTAGCGCGCCCAATCGAAGGTTTCCGGAAACTCCGGCAGGCCGAGGAGCTGTTCAACGGCTTCGGCTTCGGAGCGCGGCCGCCCGGCCGGCACCCCCTCGCGCAACCAATGACGGTAGGCCTCGGCCGGCGTCAGGCCCGCGGCGTCGGCGTAGCGGGCCTGGTAGAAGCTCGGCTCGAAGGCCTTGCCGAACGCCAGGGGAACGAGCTCGTCGACGCCCCGTTCCTCGAAGGCGGCGGCCAGCTCCTCGCGGGTCTCCTCCGTCCCGGCAAGGTCGGTCCGCAGCGCCCGGAAATCGGCCGGGTTGAATAACGGCATCCAGGCAGGGGCGGCGCGCCTGCCTCTCCCGCGCCTCGGGGGCCGAACGAACTTGTAGGAGCGACCTTCCGGCCGTCCCTCGGAGAGATAATGGACCATCGCACGACCGGGGCTGCCGCGCAGCTGTTCCAGGTCGGGATTCATATCGACGTAGGCCTCGGCGTCGAAATCCGCTGGAAGCTGGCCGTAGCGCTCGACATCGAACGTGTAGGACCGGCCTTCGGACCTTCCCTCGACAAGGTAGTGCACTTTCGCCTCGTGGGCGTTGCCGCGCAGGTGCTCGAGATCGGGATGGAGATCCACATAAGCGTCGGCGTCGAAATCCGCCGGAAGTGCGCCGTGCGGCCCGTCGCCGGCTTTGTAGGGGCGGCCTTCGGAACCGCCGGTGTCGAGATAATGGGCGGCGGCCTCGTGAGGATCGGCTATCGAGGTCCGGAGATCGGGATTGAGGGCGATATAGAGGGAAGCCTCGAAGTCCGAAGGCAACGCGCGCAGGCCGGCACCACCGGTTCGGCCATCCCCGCTCTCCCGATCGCCCGTGAGGCCGCCACGCAGCCGCGCCAGCGTCCGATCCAGCAAGTTCTGCACGCGCCGCCCTCCGATCGCCCGTTCTATAGTCCAAAGGCGACGGCCTTCAACTCCGTTCCGGAGGCGTGGGCGGGCCACGGACAGCGGGCCGGGCGGCGTGACCTAGCGTATGTCATGCTGTTGCTGACATACACCAGCTCAAGGAAGCGGTACGTTCACAGGCTTGTATGGAAGCTCCGCTTCCATACAAGCCTGACGTACTATAGAGCCGGCATCGGGGACCGCCCCCGCCGATGAGGCATGCCGGACGATCCTTCGCCTGCAATTGTGTTTGCCGGATCCAAGCCGAGCGTCCGCGCGCCGCCGAGGGCGGTACGGCGCCTTCAGCCTGCGGCTGGTTACAGACCGCGTGTGGCGGAGAGGGAGGGATTCGAACCCCCGATAGGCTTGCACCTATGCCGCATTTCGAGTGCGGTGCTTTCAACCACTCAGCCACCTCTCCGAGCCCCCGGCGCACCGGGCACGCCGCATGGCGGCATCGCCCTATCATGAAGCGGGGCTGCCCGACAAGCGCCGAGGGAGGGACCAGCAATCCTAAATGGTCGTTACGGTGGGATGGTTCCTCTCTGGGATGAGGTGTGGTTCAAGCTCCGGATGGATGTTCTTAAGGCACTTTCTGATGGCGTGCGGTCGGCCTGCGCGGGTTTTCCGACAAGCGACGCGGGATATGACCTACAGCATGGCGAACATCGGCCTGTCGGCCCTTTCGCTGCTCTTCATGCAGAGCGAGTGGTTCCTGTCCCACCAGCGAGGATTGGAGGAAGGCCGCAAGACACCTAACTGCCGGACGTTGTTCGGCCGAGCCTGCGAGGGGCCACGCCCAGCAGCGCTGGGTGGGGTGGCCAGCGGAGGTATGGCGGCGATCCCGACCGACAACCACGTCCGGGCGATGCTCGACCCGGTCGATCCCTCGCATCTCCAGCCCGCCTTCGATGAGGTTCTCGATGTGTTACACCCCGCGCAGGCCGGGCCCCTAGCCTGCGTCGCCCTGAAGCGAACCCTGATCAACTCAAAACCCCCTCCCGACATCGAAGCGCGGATCACCGCCTGAGGCGAATGCCAGCGGGGCCCCGTTAGAATTGCCGGCCTGACACGGGCCGCGAGCGTTGTGGACAATCCAACCCGCTCAAAGCCCGGTATTTCAGTCGACAAGCGGGTGGTGCTGTTGGCAGCGCCATGAATCGAGTATGAGCTTCGAGGCTTGCTTCGAAGGCTACTCGTAGGCGGTCGTCATGCCTGATCTGAACCTCGCCGCAGAGATCGAAAAAATCAACGGGCGGATGGATACGCTGTCCGAGCGGATGGCGGATGCCAAGCAACCGTTCTACAAAAACGCTTCGACCTTGATTTCGATCGCCGCCTTCATCTTTTCCTTCGGCACGACGATCGTTTCCTACAAAAGGACGCATGATCAGGACATACATGCCTTGAGAGGCGAGCTTGAAACTGCGATCCAGAGGCTGGCCTCTTTGCCCAAAGAGAACCTTGAGTTATCCAACAAATACAAGGATCAAGCTCTAAATTACTCGCTGCTTTCCGGCTATATAAACCAGGAAAATCTCATCTTATCCAGACAGGCAAACGACGCTATAAACAAGCTTCCATCCGATCAAGTCTCTTCAACGGATTATCTTGCCGTAGCCCTGGCGCTTCAAAACTCACGCAATTTCGAAGCCGCCATGGGCAACATGAAGAAGGCCGTTCAGGTCGCGACCACGCTGGACGACGAGGTCGGCGCACTCAGGAACCTCGCGGCGCTGCAGATCGTCGGTGGCAGGATACAGGAAGGCCGTGATAATTATCAACATGCCTTGGAGATATTCGTCAAGTATCCAGGATTTGATGAATTCACCAAGGCAAACACGACCATCTTGACCGAGCTTGCCTGGGCTTGGTCCGAGGGCTACTTGAGAAACACAGATCTGGCCTCCAACCACCTGAACAACGCCTACGCTGTCTTGTCCCGTCTGTCGGTTGGTGTCGGCACTGACTTGCTGAGGACTC
>CAXSEU010000195.1:0-6684 GCA_964236485.1 uncultured Lichenihabitans sp.
CCCTCCTCCCGCTGCCCCCGCTCTGGAAGACATAGAAACTGATGGATGGTCAGGGAAAGCTGGCAAGGGAAGCAGTGTTCCGGGGGTCGCGGCATGCGCTCTCATCGCTGCCATGGTGGGCGGGGTTGTATTCGCGGTCTCCGTGAAATCCCAAAAGGACCAGGCCGACGCGCTTGCCGCATATCGTACGAAAGCGCACCACGAGTCTGAAATCGTAGCGAGGTCCGTCGCAGGATCGTACGATCAGATCTATCAGAACCTGCGGACCATCAGCCTTCTGGCCAGCGTTCGACGCATCGATCGTCACGGAAAGAATCTCAGTGCCGATGGGCGCCAGTCAATCCAGCAAATCTACAATAATCTTGCAAGTAATGTTGATGTCTCGGAAGTCTATGTTGTTCCAGAAGACATGGATCCTGACGCCACGGATCCGGAAACGGGCGAGAAGCAGGCACCAATCCTGATGTTCGACAAGGTTCGTCTTGGCCTTGACGCGGGCGAGCCGGAGGACGCGGCGGACCCGAATGCTCCTCCGCAAGAGGAGATCTACGAATACAGGGCGCTTCGGCAGCAGGCGGTGAGACTGCGTTCCGAGGTGCCGAAGCTCGGGGCGACGGGCGCAAGCATTCCATTCTTCACAATTCCCTCTGGAATCACTTGCGACAACAGCGTCTTCAACCTGACGCGAAAGGATGCGGACCGCACCGGTCCCATCGTTTCGGTGCCGTTCTACGGCGAGAACAACCTCCTCAAGGGAACGATAAGCGCAATCATGCTGGACCGGGCGGTCCAGAAAATGCTGCCGGAGCGGGATTATGCGCTGGTGGACACGAGCAATGGAGATGTGTTCGGATCCATCGCGGGCGGACAGCAGGCGGCGTCTCTCGAAGCTGTGCGGCAAGGTAAGGCCGATGACGACTTGTTCTACTCCGAAGTGATGACCGTCGATACAAAGGGCGCCAACAAGCCGTTCAAGCTATGGTCGGGGCGTAGCAGGGATGAGTTCCTGAACAGTGAAATGCTGACGCAGGTGCAAAGATCCGCGCTTATCGGTTACGCCTTCGCGGGGGTGGTGGGCGTGTTGGCCCTCGCGCTGTATTTCATCGTGAACCGCTCCTTGAACAAAGCCAAGGGGGAAGCGCAGCTGCGGAAGTCCCTGGTGGAGCGAACGGCGGAGATCGACGCGCTTGCCGCCGAGCGTGAGCGGGTGAGGGAGGCGTCCGAAGAGAGCCAGCGCCGCGCGGATGCCGAGCGCTCCGCGGGCGCGGCGGCGGTTGCGCGGGAGCAGGCCCAGGTGGTCGAGGCGATAGGCACGGGCTTGGATAGACTATCCCGCGGCGATCTCGTCTTCAGACTGCAAGACCCATTCGCATCCAGCTACGAGCAGTTGCGGGCGGACTATAATGCCGCCATGGCAGAGCTGCAGGACACGATCCGGGTCGTATCCGGTAACACGGAGGGTATTCGATCGGGCACGGACGAGATTTCCCGTGCGGCCGATGATCTGTCACGGCGCACGGAGCAACAAGCCGGGAGCCTGGAGGAAACGGCGGCGGCACTCGACGAGATCACGGCAACAGTCACGAAGACGGCGGAAGCGGCGGCGCATGCACGACGCGTGGTCGACGCCGCGCAGACCGATGCCGGCCGCTCCGGCGAGGTCGTGCGTAGCGCGGTCGAGGCCATGAGCGAGATCGAGAAGTCCTCCGTTCAGATTTCCCAGATCATCGGAGTTATCGACGAGATCGCCTTTCAGACCAACCTTCTCGCCCTGAACGCTGGGGTCGAGGCGGCCCGCGCTGGTGATGCGGGGCGGGGCTTCGCCGTCGTGGCTTCCGAGGTCCGTGCTCTGGCACAGCGCTCGGCTGAAGCCGCCAAGGAGATCAAGGCGCTGATCTCGGCATCGAGCGCTCAGGTCAGGACCGGGGTCGACCTCGTCGGCGAGACGGGAAAGGCGCTGTCCCGTATCGCCGTCCAAGTGGCGGAGATCAATGGCACGGTCAGCGAAATCGCCGCATCCACGCGGGAACAATCGACCGCCCTGGCGGAGGTGAATACCGCTGTCAATCAGATGGATCAGGTCACCCAGCAGAATGCCGCAATGGTCGAGCAGACCACCGCGGCGAGTCACTCGCTCACCCAGGAAGCCGAAGCGCTGGCGCTTTTGATCGCCCGATTCACGGTCGACGGACAGACGCACATCCCGCCTCGGATCGGGCCCGCTCACCTGGACATGGCAGCGGCTCAAGCCGCCTCCCGGCGTGACGCACCGGGTTCGCGGCAGAGCCCCATACCCAAGCGGGCGACCAGAACGGCCGGGAACCTTGCTCTGAAGCAGGCCCAGACCTGATGAATGCGGCTAAGCAGCCTTGCGTGGCGGGCGTACGTGATGCTGTCGCGGACATGGGCCAGCTCGAAAGGTCACGGCTGTTCTCGCCTGGCTCGGGCAACGCGAGGTGCCGTCACTGACGCCGCCTGTCAGGACACCTTCGTGGCTTACGGCGAAGCTTGAAGACAGGGTCATCCCCTGTCACTGCCGAGCGGGAGGCTCCGGCATCGCCGCCCGATGCAGGGCGACCGGGATCATGGCCCGCACCTTGGCGACGCGCGCGACGTCGAGTCGCGCCGACACCGTCCCGACCCCATCGCTGGCCCGTGCCACGACATGCCCCCACGGATCCGCCACCAGCGAGTGGCCATAGGTGGCGCGGGTCTCGTTCCCCTGCGTGAAGGTGCCGGTCTGGGCGGCGGCGCAGAAGTAGGTTTCGGTCTCGATGGCGCGGGCGCGGCAGAGGACCTCCCAATGGTCCTTGCCGGTCTGCAGCGTGAAGGCCGCCGGTAGCGCGATCATCTCGGCGCCGCGGTCCGCCAGAGCCTGAAACAAGAGCGGGAAGCGCAGGTCGTAGCAGATCGAACAGCCCACCGTGACGCCCTCGCACTCGTAGGTGACCACGGCCTCGCCGGGTACGAAGGAGGCGCTCTCCTTGTACGCGGTGCCATCCGGCGCCGTGATGTCGAAGAGGTGGATCTTGCGGTAGCGGGCGATTTCCGCACCCGACCGGTCGAACACCAATGTGGTATTGCCGATGCGATCCTCGCCCTCGATACGCTCCAGGATCGAGCCGGCATGGATGAACACGCCATGGCGTCGCGCGAGATCGCTCATGAGCGCGTAGGCGGGCCCGCCCGGCAGCCGCTCCGCCGCCTCGATCTTGGTCTCGCGCGTGCCGCCCAGAAAATCGAAACATTCGGGCAGAAGGATCCAGTCCGGCCTTTCCTCGGCGACCGCGCGTTCGATCAGCGCCGCGGCAGCGGCGAGATTCCCCGGCTTGTCGTCGATCGAATTCATCTGGATGAGCGAGACTTTCATGGATGCCCTCGTGGCGCGGTCGAGCGACACCTTGTGGCCTGGCGCCATCCGACGTCAATGACCCGAGCGGCGACCGCCACGGCGGCACCCCCCGAGGCATGCTGCTTGCGACCATCTTCAAACCTCCCCGGGATGCGAGGTTTTCGTTTCGTTTCCAAGCGGTTGTGTTCCAAAATGGAGTTGTGGCGTGCCACGCAGTGTCGCCGTTTTCGGGCCCCAGGTCCGCCGACAGGATCCGCGCCGCCTCGCCGGCGCGCCCCGCCGGCTCCGTGCGCCGCGTCTCAGGCGCAATACGGCGGCCATGCGAACCGCCTTCACGGCCGGCGTCGCGGTCTCGGACGCGGTCGTGATCACCGGTGCGGCGCTGCTCAGCGGCCTTCTCTACGGCCACGGCACCGAACCCTACAATTGCGCCGTGCTGGGCCTGACCGTGGCGACGTTCTTCGTCGTTCCCAACGTCCTGCGGCACGATTACGACATCGGCCGCTATGTCTCGTTCAAGGGCCATGCCAAGCGCAGCTTCGCGGTGTGGTGCATCGCGCTGCTCTGCGCCCTGGTGCTGGCCTTTCTGACCAGGACCAGCGACAGCCTGTCCCGCGCCACCGCCCTGATCCTGTTCGTCACGGGGTTCGCTGGCGTCATGCTGTTGCGTGCCGGCCTGATCCAGGCCGTCGTGGCCCGAATGCAGACCGGCGGCATCGTGGCGCGGCAGATCTTCCTCGTCGGCGACGAAAGCATGATCCGCGCCTTCACGACCCGGCATGATCCGCGCCAGGTCGGCCTGCGGCTTCTCGGCGCCTCGGTGCTGCGCCCCGACCCGAACTCGCTTGACGACGACCTCGCGCTGGCCGCCGCCTCGGCCCGGGTGCTGCGCCCGGACGACATCTACATCATGGTGCCCTGGAACGACCAGGTGACGCTGGACGCCTGCATCGACAGGTTCATGGGCTTGCCGGCCGCGATCCACCTGGCGCCGGAGCGCTTTTTCGACCGGTTCGACGACCTCCACGTGGTGCGTGCCGGGGCCATCGCGTCGCTGCATCTCGTCCGGCGTCCGCTCACCACCAACGAAGTCGTGTTGAAGCGGGTTCTCGACGTGATCATCGCGGCGGCGGCCCTGGTCTGCCTCGCCCCGATCTTCGCCATCGTGGCCCTTGCCATCAAGATCGACAGCCCGGGCCCGGTGCTGTTCCGGCAGAGGCGGTACGGCTTCAACCAGGAACCGTTCCGCATCCTGAAATTCCGCTCCATGCGGGCACTCGAGGATGATGCCGGATTGCGGCAGGTGACGCCGGGCGATGCGCGCATCACCCCGGTGGGCCGCTTCATCCGCCGCACCAACATCGACGAACTGCCGCAACTCGTCAACGTTCTCACCGGCGACATGTCGCTCGTGGGACCGCGGCCGCACGCGCTGGCCCACGACCAGGCGTTCGAGCGCGACATCGCGCTCTACGCCCGCCGCCACAACGTGCGGCCCGGGATCACCGGCTGGGCCCAGGTCAACGGCTGGCGGGGCGAGACCGACACGCCGGAAAAGGTCCGCGGCCGCGTGGAACACGACCTCTATTACATCGACAATTGGTCGATGCTGCTCGACCTCAGCATCCTGGTCCGCACGGCCTTTTCAAGGAAGGCTTACAAGAACGCGGGGTGAGGGTGACCAGAGGACGTCAGGGCGCAAAGTCCGACATGAAACGGCCTCTTATCCACATCGTGGCGAGTACCGCGACGACACGCTCCACACAGATATCCCAACCTGCCGCCGAGCGGCGAGGTGCCTGCCTCGACAGTGTAAGCCATTCATCTTGGCCGGTGGTCGAAGAGCCTCGACAGCAGCCAAGCAGATGCCAGACCGGCTGCGCCAACACCCAAGGCCAGGTAAGTCACCTGGTTGAAAAGGATATCCACGGCCTATTCCTCGCTTCGGAGTAGACGGTAAGCGACCTGACCACAAAGATGTAGGATCACCGCCGCGGGGATGCAGGTCCAGTGGACCGATGTTGGCTGCCCTGACGCGGCGTTCACGGCTGGAACGATCACGGCACCGGCCAAGCTCCCGGCCGCGACCGTGTTGAAGAACGTTGCGAGCAGTTTCAGATGCTCGTTCCAACGCTTCAGCTCGAGTTTGCGACTGTGCTCCTCCAAAAGGTCCATCGTCCACCCGCTCACGCGGCCGCGCGCTGGTAATCCTTGATGTCCGAGAAGGTGATCTGTGGCCAGCGGTCCTGCTCGTATTTCAGCGTGAAGGCCGAGGACGCGAGGAACACCGGCGCGCCGTCGAGATCGGAGGCCGTGGAGGATGGGTAGGCGGCCATGAACTTCGCAAGGTCGATCGGGCTCTCGGTCGCCACCCAGCGCGCCACCTCGAAGCGGCTCGATTCGAAGCTCACCGGCAGCCCGTATTCCGCCTGAAGACGCTCGGCCAGCACGTCGAGCTGCAGGGCGCCCACGACCCCCACGAGCGCGCCCGAGCCATCATAGGGCACGAAGGTCTGCACGACGCCTTCCTCGGCCATCTGCTGCAGGGCCTCGCGCAGCTTCTTGTTCTTCATGGCGTCCGTGAGTTTTACGCGCCGCAAAATTTCCGGCGCGAAGCTCGGCACGCCGCGAAACACCAGGTTCTCGCCCTCGGTCAAGGTATCGCCGATGCGCAAGGTGCCGTGGTTGGGAATGCCCACGACATCGCCCGGAAAAGCCTCGTCGGCGAGCGCCCGTTCCTGGGCGAAGAAGAACTGCGGCGCGTTGAGCGCCATCGGCTTGCCGGTACGCACGAGCTTGGCCTTCATGCCGCGCGTCAGCCGGCCCGAGGACACCCGCATGAAGGCGATGCGGTCGCGGTGGTTGGGGTCCATGTTGGCCTGGATCTTGAAGACGAAACCGCTCATCTTCGCCTCGTGCGCGTCGACATA
Source organism: uncultured Lichenihabitans sp. (assembly GCA_964236485.1). Classification (GTDB taxonomy): domain Bacteria; phylum Pseudomonadota; class Alphaproteobacteria; order Rhizobiales; family Beijerinckiaceae; genus Lichenihabitans. Next base: position 6,283 of record CAXSEU010000195.1, read on the forward strand.
GCGGCTCTCGGCCTGCAGGCCACGCGGCGGGGGCGCGAAGGCCGCCAGTGCGGCGATGAGGTCCGCGACGCCGAAGGTCCGCAGCGCGCTGCCGAAGAACACCGGCGTCAGGTGACCCTCCCGGTAGGAGGCCTCGTCGAAGGGCTTGCAGGCCTCGCGGGCGAGTTCGATCTCGTCCATGGCGGCCTCCGCCTCATGGGCCGGCAGCATTGCGGCGATTTTTTCGTCGCGCGGGCCGGACACCGGGATGGTCGGCGCATCCACGTCGGCGTCGAGCCGGCGGATGGCGTTGCGCACGAGATCGTAGGTGCCCGCGAAGGCCCGGCCCCGGCCGATGGGCCAGGTGACGGGCGCGGTATCGAGCGCCAGCACCTTTTCGATCTCGTCGAGGAGGTCGAAGGG
>CAXSEU010000195.1:6694-6931 GCA_964236485.1 uncultured Lichenihabitans sp.
CGCCCGACCCGGCCGGCCAGTAGAGCGGCGCCGGATCCAGCGCCAGCTTGGACGCGATCTCGTCGATCAGGGCGAAGGGGTCCAGCGCCTCGCGGTCCATCTTGTTGATGAAGGTGACGATGGGGATGTCGCGCAGGCGGCAGACCTCGAACAGTTTTCGGGTGCGCGATTCGATGCCGCGCGCGGCGTCGATCACCATCACGGCCGAATCCACGGCCGAGAGCGTGCGGTAGGTGT
>CAXSEU010000196.1:0-408 GCA_964236485.1 uncultured Lichenihabitans sp.
GTAGTCGGAGAGCGGCGCGAGACCGGCGACCCAACTGGTGTGAGTCGCGTCCTGGCTGTTGTCGATCTGCGTGATGACGTGGTGCCCGAAACAACCCGCAGCGTAATCGGGCTTCCCGTATCGCACGAGGTAGTCCGTGCTCGCATAGAGACCGAACGCCATGGTGCCGATGCGGCGCACGACCAGATCGTGCTGGTCGGGGCACTTCAGGCGCACGGCAACGTCCGCCTCCCGCATCGATAGGCTGAGATCCTTGGTCGTCGGCAGCAGTTCGATCATGATGTCCGGATGTTGGACATGCAGCAGGCTGAAGCACGGCGCCAGGATGGAACTGGCGGTCAGTTCGCAGCAATTGATCCGTACTGCGCCAGCCATGCGCGTATCGCGTCCGCTGACATCGCGCTCGAG
>CAXSEU010000196.1:418-2670 GCA_964236485.1 uncultured Lichenihabitans sp.
TGCAGGGCTTCCGCCTCGACCCGCTCCGCTTGATGGCGCACCTCCTGCCCCGCCAGGGTCGCCACGTATCCGTCCGGCGTGCGGTTGAGCAACCGTACCCCGAGGCCCGCCTCGAGCGACGCAAGGCGCCGGCCGACGGTGGACTGGGCGACGTGCAACTGCTTGGCCGCGGCGGAAAGGCTGCCAAGGCGTTCAGTGGCAAGGAAGAAACGAAGGTCATCCCAGTCGAGCATGCGAGCATAGATCTCCATGGAGGGCATATTCGATGTCACGGCATAACGGGCAGCGGGCAGATGATCGCGCCGGCACCGCTCACGCGCACCGCGTAGGCCGCGCGGCACCCGTCAGCCTGCCCCAGCCTGTTCGAGCGCGGCGGTGATGTAGCCGAACTGAGGGAGATGTGTCCTGTATAGTTTCGTGAACGTCATCGCCGAGGCTGGGTTCGTGTAGTCGTTCTGCAGCTCGGCAACCACCATGTTGACGTCCGCCATCTTCACGCCGGCCTGACTCATCCGCATGGTCGCGGCGATCAGCGAATGCTGGTTGGTCGCTCCCGAAGCGTCCAACACCGCATAGACGTCATAGCCGTCGTACACCGCCGAAAGGGCGGGAAACGTCAGACATACGTCGGACGTAACGCCGGCCATGATCAGCTTCTTGCGGTTCGCCTTCTTGACGGCCCCGGCGAACCGCTTGTCCTTCCACGCATTGATGACGACGCGATCATAGACCTCGTGGTCCGGGAACAGCTCGATGAGCTCCGGCAGGAGTGGGCCGTTCGTTCCCTTCGAATTGCTTGTCGTCAGGACAACCGGAAGCTCGAACGCCTTGCCGGCCTCCGCCAGCCAGAGCGTGTTGTTCTTCAGGTTCAACGGATCGATATCCTTGATCCCGAAGCCGAGCGTGCCGACCTGATGATCGATGAGAAGCAATGCCGCGTTCTCGGGCGTCAAGGTCTCGAATATCTTGTCGCTCATTGTCTATCCTCTCGGGCACGATCTGGAACTGCGCGCTGCGGGTGAGCGTGTCGCGACTACGCGGGATCAATACGACAAAGGGGAAAGCGGTTCTCGCGCCGCGGGCCTATTGACATGAACGGCAGCGGAATCGCCGAAAATGAGCCGATCGATCGCGCGGCTCCGGTACACCCGCTTCGCGCGCCGCAAAGCGGAAACGAACTCGCCCCGACGAGGCCGCCATCCCGAAATCATCAAAGACGTGGCCGTTCCTGTCGATCCAACCGGCCCCAAGAACCATACGAATCCTCGTCGATTGATCCCCCGGCACGTGGCTTCCCACCGCGAATTTTCAGGAGTGGTGAGGACGTGCGACCGAATCCAGAGGAGAATCGACATGCAAAATTTGCTGGCAACGAACACCGCACGCGTGCTGGGCGGCGCCTTATCGGCCTGCCTGCTGCTCGGGACGGCTTCACCGAGCCCCGCCAGAACGGCGTCGTCCTTCGCGGGTTTCCAAGGCGCCTGGACAGGGGGTGGATACATCGAGCTGGCGAGCGGTTCGCGCGAAAAGGTTCGCTGCCAGGCGAGCTACGCGACGGAAGCCGACGGCGCGTCGATGAAGCTCGACGTCGCATGCGCGAGCGACAGCTACGCCGTCAAGGTCGTCAGCAACGTCGCGGCGGGGCCCGACGGCGGTCTCTCGGGTTCCTGGCAGGAGTTGACGCGGCAAGTCTCGGGCGACGTGAGCGGACGCGTGTCGGCGCCGGGGCAGATCCAGGCCAGCCTGGATGGTGCTCCCTACCCGATCAAGCTGTCCCTCAGCACGACAGGCCGTCGCCAGATGCTGGCCATGCAGGTGCCGGGTTCGGACGTTGAATCGGTCTCGATCGAGATGCGGAAGGTCTGACCGGCGACGGCGTCGCGCCATCGCGAGACCGCGACGATCGTCCAGTGTCGGCTGCCGCCGCTCAGGCTCGATGCCAGGAGTTCTGCGGCAGATCCAGATCCATGCCGCTCAGCTCGTCTCACGCTCCACGATGCTGAACGGCGTCTCGATCGTCTCGGCCTTCAACGACGTCTTGCCGCGAGCCGCGGAGATGGCACGCAGGAGCAGGTCCCCGGCCGCTTCGCCGATCCTCGTGGCCTCGACCGAGATCGTCGTCAGGCGAGGATGGCAACACCGCGACAGCTCGAAGTCGCCGAACCCCGCGATGGCGACCCGGCCCGGAACCCCCCAGCCCCGCCGCTGGCATTCCGCGAGAGCCCCGAAGGCCGAGAGGTCGGAGACACAAA
>CAXSEU010000196.1:2712-6877 GCA_964236485.1 uncultured Lichenihabitans sp.
GGACGGCATCCACCTCCGGCTGGCGCTCGAGGAGGCGCACCACGGCCTCGCTGCCCTGCTCCATCGAGATCGGCGGGTCGCCGCATGCGATCGTCAGCCCTTCCGGCAGTCCAAGGGCTCGCACCGCCCCCTCATAGCCACGACGGCGATCGGTTCCACGCGTGTCCCGTTCGGTCGTGCCTCCGATATACCCGATGGCGCGGTAGCCCAGTCCGTGGAGGTGGTGCACCATGGCCGCGGCGGCGGCGGCGTTCGAAAAGCCCACGACATGGCCGAGCGGGCGCTGCGGCAAGTCCCAGATTTCGAGGACCGGGACTGCGGCCGCGGCCAGCAGCATCCGGGCCCGCTCCGTGTGGCTGCCGCCCGTCACCACGACGGCCTCGGGCCGGCGACGCAACATGGCGCCGATCAGCTTTTCTTCCTTGCCGAGGTCATAGTCGGTGGTACCGAGCAGCATCTGCAATCCGGCGGCCTCGAGGTGACGGTCGATGCCGCGGGCCGTGTCGGAGAAGTTCGAGTTGTCGAGGGACGGGATCAGCACCGCCACGAAGCCGGAGCGCTTGGACGACAGGGTGCCGGCCGTCTGGTCGAGCACGTAGCCGAGTTCCTCGACCGCCCGCATGACGCGGTGGCGCGTGGCTTCCGAAACCGCGCCCTCCGGCTTCAAGGCGCGCGACACCGCCATGGGGGATACCCCGGCCCGTCGGGCGACGTCCACCATGGTGGGTGCCAGACGGACCGGGAGGAGCGGCGTAGTCATCGGCGTCCTTTGGCCGTCTTACTTCCCGGCCCAGATCTTCCGATAGGCGTCGCGATAGCCGTTGTCGGGATCGAAGATGTTCCTGGGCCCGCCGTCGTAGGCGATGTTCTCGGCCGTCACGAGGTGGATACCCGACACGTAGCCCGACCAAGGCTGCTTGGCGAAGGCGCGGTTGAGCTCGTCCATCAACTGCCAGGCCTGCTCCTGCAACGGCTCGGGCACGGTGGCCATCTGGAACTGCTTGGCGCGAATGCGCTGGAACGCCGATTCCGAGCCGTCGCCCGCCGAGATGTTGTGCGGCGCGTCGTCGCCCGCCTTTCCGGCCGCCCCGAGCGAAGCCGCCATGAAGTCGTAGTAGAGGTCGTTGACGGCCAGCGAATAGGTCCACTTGTCGCCATAGCGCTGCAGCAGCGAGGTCGTCAGTTGCGGCATCCGGGTCGAGGCTTCCGTCATGGGGGAATCCTCGAGGCTCAGCACCGTACAGCCGGAGCACTTCTTGATGTCGGCCTCCATCATGCGAGCCTTGCCGATGGCCATCTCGTAGTTGCTGTCGCCGAAGATCACCACCCCGGCCTTGCCGTCCGAGGCCACGATGGCGAGGTCCGCGGCCGTCTGGGCCACGTCGGAGATGCGGGTGTTGACGTTGGCGAACATGCCCGTCTTGGGGTCCGGCCCCGGCTCCACGGTCGCGTGCCAGCCGACGAAGGGAATGCCGGCCTCCTTCAGGCCCTGCAGGGCGGCGTTCTGTTCCAGTGCGTCGAATCCGCCCACGATGATGCCGTCGGGCTTGAGCACGATGGCCTGGTTCAAAGCCGCCGTGCGCGCCGATATGTCGCCGCGTCCGTCAAGGATCCGGAGCGTCCAGCCGATCGCCTTGGCGGCCTCCTCGGCACCCCTCGACACCCCTTCGGTGCCGCCGTTGCGCATGTCGCCCGCGAGATAGATCACGGTCTTGCCCGGAGCGGCCTTGGGACCGGTGGTCGGGCCGTCCCACTTGCCGGCTTTCTGCGTCGCGGCCGCGATCCGGGCCTTGGCGTCCGCCATTTCGTCGGCTCGTGCGGGCGAGGGCGCCGCCGTGCCGAGAAGCGCCAGGGCCGTGGCTCCAAGAAGCATGTGTCTCATATCGTTCCTCCTTCTGTGATGGGGGCCGCGTTCGTCTGCCGCGGTTTTTCGAGCAGCGTCGCGCGTCCGCTCGCGGTCCGGCGGCGCTGGGCATAGCCCGCGATCCCGATCGCGATCAGCAGCGTGACGCCGTTGAACATGGGCTCGACCCAGAACGAGCCGCCAAGTTGCTGGATGCCCGAGATGCCAATCGCCAGGATGGCGACGCCGACCAGCGTGCCCCAGATGTTGACGCGGCCGGGCTTGATCGTGGTCGAGCCCAGGAAGGCGCCGACCAGCGCCGGCAGCAGGAACTCGAGCCCGACGCTGGCCTGGCCGATGCGGAGCTTCGACGCCAGAAGCACACCCGCGAAGGCCGTGAGCAGGCCCGACAAGGTGAAGGCCAGCACGGTGAAACGCTGCACCGGGATGCCGTTCAGGGCCGCCGCCTTGGGATTGGCGCCGATCGCGTACATGTAGCGGCCGAGCGGCATGTATTCGAGCACGAACCACAGGACGACGGCCAGGACCAGCACGTAGAAACCCGTGATGGGCAGCCCAGAGATCATCGTGCCGTTGAGGCTGAGGAAGCCCTGCGGCAGCACCGCCACCACCTGCCGCCCGCCGGTGTGCCAGAGTGCCAGCGCGTAGAGGACCGTGCCGGTGCCGAGCGTCGCGATGAAGCTGTCGATGCGCGCGACTTCCACCAGCACCCCGTTGATGCTCCCCATGCAGGCGCCGAGCACCAGGACGATCAGGACGGACAGAGGCCATGGCAGGCCATAGAAGGTCTGCAGCGTGATGGCCAGGATGTGCCACAGCACGATGCCGTAGCCGACCGTCAGGTCGATCTTGCCGGTCGCCATGGGTATTGTGGCGGCGAGCGACAGCAAGGCGATGATGGCCTTGTCGGAAACGATGGAGCGCAGGTTCAGCATCGTCGGGAACGTGGCGGGCAGCGCCAAGGAGAACATCGCGACGAGCAGCAGCGTCAGGAGCGGCAGGCCGTAGACCGGCAGGCGGCGATTGAAGCGTTGGCCTGGACTCATCCTTGCGAGTTCGCTGGAGGTCGGCTCCAGGGCGTCGGACTTGATCGAGTTGGTCGACATGATGCCTCCGGGGGGATCAGGCGGCCGCCGTGGCGATCTCGGAAGCGGACGCCGCCGTGATGACGCTCGCGGTCGTGAGGGCGTCTCCCGAAAGTTCAGCGATGATACGGCCCCGGTTGAACACCAGGGCGCGGTGGCAGATATGAGCCACCTCCTCGAAGTCGGTCGAGACCACCACGACCGCGAGCCCGCCTTCGAGGGCTGCCGCGATCAGCCGGTAGATCTCGGCCTTCGCGCCGATGTCGACGCCCGCGGTCGGGTCCTCGGCGATGAGCAGGCGGCGGCCGGTTGCGAGCCATCGTCCGACGATGACCTTCTGCTGATTGCCGCCCGACAGGCCTTCGATGGCGAGCGCCGGATCATTGGGGCGAAGCCCGACCGACGCGCCGAGCGCCGCGGCGCGACGCGCCTCCGTGCGTGGCGACAGTGGCGAGAACAGCGCGCGGCCGAGGGTGCCGGGATTGAGGAAGCAGTTCTCCCGGACCGACAAGGACGGGCAGATCGACTCCTCTGCACGGTCGCGTGCCACGAGCCCGAGGCCCGCGCGAAGCGCCCTGCCCGGGGAGGAAAGGTCGGGAGCGGCGCCCTCCAGCGACACGCCGCCGCGATGCGCCGCGGCGCCGAACAGGGCGCGGCCGACTTCCTCCTGGCCGGCGCCCCGGAGGCCGACGAGGCCGAGGAGTTCACCCTCGCGGATGTCGAACGACACCGGGCCGGCGGTCGGCGTCACGAGGTCGAAGACGCGGGCGCGCTCGGGGCCGGGCTTCAGCTCGGCCTTGCAGAAGAGGTCGAGGTCCGATCGGCCGACGATGAGGCTCACGAGTTTGGACGGCGTCGCCTCGGCGACCGACATCTCGCCCACCTTGCGCCCGTCCCGCAGAACGGCAACGCGGTCGGCGATGCGGAAGATCTCGTCCAGTCGATGAGACACGTAGATCATCCCGACGCCGCGCGCCTTGAGCCGCCGAACGGCGTCGAACAGCCTGTCGACTTCGTCGGCCGGCAGGCTGGCGGTGGGCTCGTCGAGGACGAGGAAGTCGCAATCGACCACCAGGGCACGGGCGATGGCGACCAACGATTTTTCGGTGCGGCTGAGATCGTGGACACGCGTCTCGGGATCGAAGCCGCAGCCCACGAGCGCCAGGGCGTCGCGGGCCCGGTCCCGCACGCCGCTCCAGCTGATCGCGCCGAACCG
>CAXSEU010000197.1:0-6855 GCA_964236485.1 uncultured Lichenihabitans sp.
ATGAGACCTCTCCGCCGATGGAGAAACCTTACCTCCTCTGCCCGATTGGGTCAAGTACGTATATAGGTCCCTTCGAGCCAGCACCGCGATAGCCAGCGGTACCGCGGCAGGAAAGCCGTCGTCATCGGTTCCAACAATTCGGCTCACGATATCTGCGCCGACCTTTGGGAGAACGGCGCCGACGTCACCATGGTGCAGCGGACCTCGACCCACGTCTCGACATCGGATTCGCTGTTCAAGTTCGGTACCAGCCAGCTCTACTCCGAAGCCGCGCTCGAAAAAGGCATAACCACCGACAAGGCGGACCTTCTCAACGCCTCCGTCCCCTACCGCCTCATGGCCGGATTCCACAAGCCGGTCGCGGCGGCGATCCGCGCGGCCGACGCCGATCTCTACGCGCGGCTCGAGAAGGCGGGCTTCATGCTCGATTTCGGCGACGACGATTCAGGCCTGCACATGAAGTACATGCGTCGCGGCTCCGGCTACTACATCGACGTCGGAGCCTCCGAACTCATCGCGACGGGCGAGATCAAGCTGAAGAGCGGCGTCGCGGTCGAGACCATCATGGAGACCGGCGTGCGGCTCAGCGACGGCACCGAACTGCCGGCGGATCTCATCGTCTACGCCACCGGCTACGGCTCCATGAACGGCTGGGCCGGCAAGCTCATCTCGCAGGAGGTCGCCGACAAGATCGGCAAGGTCTGGGGACTTGGTTCGAACACCACCAAGGACCCGGGGCCCTGGGAAGGCGAGCCCCGCAACATGTGGAAGCCCACCCGGCAGGCGGCGCTGTGGTTCCACGGCGGCAACCTCCATCAGTCGCGACACTATTCGCAATATCTGTCGCTGCAGGTCAAGGCCCGGATGGAAGGTATTCCGACGCCGGTCTACGGCCCGCCGGAAACGCACCATCTCTCGTGACGGGACGGCGCGCCGGGGAGCAGGCGCCGGAGAAGCTCCGCTCGCGCTCCCGCAGGTTTTAACCGCGATCCGCTAATGCCGATACACAAGGGGCCATCCTCCTGTAATCAGGAGGCCGGTCGAGGTCGACGAGGCGAGGCGCGCCACCGCCCTGGGAGCGGCAGGGACGTCCGTCCCCCCTCAAGAACCGGATGATGAACGCGTTGTGATCAGGTAGGGGCCGGGGCAGCATGGCATCGTCCACATGAGCGTGATCCACTTCTCCTACGACTTCGAGGGTGGCGCCGGCAGGGCGGGACGCCGAGCGAGCCTCGCCTGCACGCAGGCCGGCCTCAGTTCGTCGTTCATCTCGGTCAAAGCCGGCATCCAGGTCACGCCGGGAGCGCTCAAGACCACCGTGTTGCCGGAAGCGTCCGCCACGCCGAATACGCAGCTCGGCGAAGTGTTGAAGAACCTCCAATGGGACTTCATCCCGAAGCATCGCACCAGGCTCTCCAATACGTTGCTGTCGATCCCCTATCCGGGCCTCGATTTCGACGACAACCGGATCTTTCGCACCGCCGACATCATCCACCTCCACTGGCCCACCTGGGGCGTGACACCCCGCGCCATCCGGGGCTGGCTGAAGGCGGGGCGTTCCGTCTTCTGGACGCTGCACGATTGCTGGCCGATGACCGGCGGCTGCCACTACCCCGCCGGGTGCAACCAGTATGAGACCGCCTGCCTCAAGTGTCCGCAGCTGCAGGGCGACAACGGGCTCATCTCGAACTGCTTCGAGGAGAAGCTGCGGTCCTACGGCGATCACGAGCGCCTCACCATCGTCACGCCGTCGCAGTGGATGGCCGATGTCGCACGCTCTAGCCGCATCTTCCGGAACAACCGGATCCACGTCGTTCGCAACGCCGTCGAACTCGACGTGTTCACGCCTCGCGAAGACCGGCAGGACTTGCGGGCTGCCTTCGGGGTGGGACCGGACGATCTCGTGCTCTTCTTCGGCAGCTTCGACCTCGTGGAAACCCGTAAGGGCGTGAAGTTCCTGTTCGAAGCCATACGTGAACTTTCGGCCGAGGGCGGGTTCGACGAGGTCCATGCCGCGGGGGGTCAGGTCCACCTCATCACGATCGGCCAGTCCAACGCGATCGGCGCCATCGACGGCATCGTGCCGCTGCATTTTGGCACCATCTCCAACGACGAGGTCTTGGGCGACGTCCTGTCGATCGCGGATGTCGTCTGCGTTCCCTCGCTCGAGGACAATTACCCGAACCTGATCGTCGAGGCGATGGCCTGCGGCACGCCATGCCTCGGAACCGCCGTCGGCGGCATTCCGGAAATGATCAGCCATGGCGAGAGCGGTGTCCTGGTGCCGGAAGGCGGATCGACGGCGGCGCTGAAGCAGGGCCTCCGGCTTTTTGTCGAAACGTTCTTCGGCTCCGCCGCGATGCGCGAACAATGCCGGCGCTCCGCCGTCGACACCAACGATCCGGCGGCCATGGGCGCGGCGCTGAGGCAGCTCTACGAGGCGGCCCTCGGACGCCCCTTCGGTCCGCAAGGGGCCGAGATCTACACCCGGATGGCACGGGCCTTTTCGAACTCGCCTGTAAAGGCCGACGCCAGGCCGGGCCAAGCCTTCTTCGGTTTTCCGGCCAACCTTGCCCTTCTGCGGGAAAATTCCGGGTCCGAGCAGTTGGAGAGTTTGTCGGTACCCTCGGCGGAAGGGGTCGACGGTCCGAAGCGCATCATCACCGTCAGGACCTTCCACGAACATCATTCGGCGCGCTCCGGCCCCTACCAGTTCCTGAGGTTCCTGCCCACGGACGGGTACGCGGCGACCCACATGGCCGTGCCCCTCGGGGCCGAACTCGCGGGCTCCCTGGCGCCCCTCTACAAGAGGGGCGGCGCCGCATTGGGCGCCCAGGCCTTCGGCGAACAGGCGAATGCTTGGCTGGCCGAATCGGAAGTGCTCATCCGCTGCTTGAGCGAAGACATCGACATCGTGCACTTCATCGACGGCGAGCTTGGCGGATGGCTCATGCCGAGCCTGCCCGACGCGGTCTTCGACGGGCGGCGCCGCCCCTCGGTCGTGACGACCTTCCACCAGCCCCCCGCCATCCTCGAAGGTCACATCAACGCCGACCTGATGCGCAACTACGGCGGCGTCATCGCGCTTTGCGAAAGCCAGCGGCGGTTTCTCGCCAGTTACGTGGCGGACGACCGCATCTTCCTGGTGCCGCATGGCATCGACACGACCTTCTTTCGCCCGCGGCCCGACACCCCGGAGGCAGGCGAGGACGCCCCAATCAAGCTCCTTCTCGTCGGGCATTGGCTACGCGACATCGAGGCCGCCTTCGCGGCCTATGACGCCCTGCGGGCGTCCGACCTGCGGGTCGACCTCACGGTGGTGTCGCCGCGCAGCATCAAGACGGGCGGGCGACCTATTCGCCTGCTGTCGAAGCTGTCGGACGAGGAGCTCGTGGAGCAATATTGGCGGGCCGACATCGTCTTCCTGCCGTTGATCGACGCTACGGCCAACAACGCGGTGCTCGAGGCGATGGCCTGCGGCCGGTCGATCGTGACCACCGCGGTGGGTGGGGTCGCGGAGGCGGTCGGCGACGGTGCGGCGATCCTCGCCAGACCGGGCGATGTCGCGGCGCTCGTCGCTGCCGTGAGGGCGCTGGCCGAGAACCCGGGCCGGCGTGCGGACATGGGTCGGGCCGGACGCCGGCGGGCCGAAGAACTCGATTGGTCCGTCATCGGGGCTCGCCACGATGAGGTGTATCGAGCCGTTATGGCCCGCACGGCCGGCCGCGCTTAACCAAGCGCGCACCGCTTGATCATCCGTTCATATTCGGATTGGCAACCTTCCGGATTCTGGTTTATTCGAGGCAGCCACTGATTTTTTGCACGGCCCTCGGGCCGCTCGACCTCGAAGGTTGGCTGTTCCCGCTTCGCAAGCCAGGGCTGTCCCCATGTTGATGGTTGCCGACCCGGCCGGTTGGTTTTCGGATCCCGAGGATGGCCTGACCCGATACACGGTCCCGATCACCGCCGGCACGGCCCGAGCGGTCCTATCGGTGAGCTGCCGGGCTTCGGACGGCGTGAGCGCGGCTGTCGATGTGGAATGTCCGTCGCTGACCGCGGAGCCAGTGGTGAGAGAACTGCCCGGCACCATCGTGGTCGATTGCGCCGTTTCGAGCCGCGAAGCGACATACGCCACGCTGATCCTGCCCGAACGTCCTTCCCGCATGACGGCGCGCCTGTTCGACGAGCACCATGGCCTCGTGGGATGGTCGCTTCTCTTTCCAGCGGCCTTGGCGCATCCGCGGCCCAGGAAGACCGCCTTCTCGCACCTCGATATCGGGGCGATGGCGGCGCAGCTCGGACGCGGCGAAATCGACCAGGTGCTCGACGAGCTGAGTTATTCCTGGGCTGGAATTGACCTTGCGGATCGATCCGCGGCGACGGCCGCCCTGTTTCGCTGTCTCGCGGAACATCCGCTCAAACGGTCGGCTGTTCTCGGCGCGCTCATGGCTTCCTTATGTAATTTTCGGGTCTCCACATGAATCTCATCATCATAGATCCGAACCTCGCCCACCCGCATGGTCACCACATGGAGTGGGACCTGTCGATCGCCACGGCGGCGCGGGATCGTGGGCAGAACGTCGTTATCTTCGCCCACCGCGAATGCACGATCGAAAGCCGCAACGGCGTCGAGGTCATTCCGTGGTTCACCCACACCTCCTACGCGGTGCGGCACGAGGACAGGGTCACGGGACAGTTCGACGACTTCCGTTTCTTCAACGACAGCATCGCAGCCGAGCTCAACCTCATCCCGCGCGAACGGTTCACCGCGGGCGACCTCGTCCTCGTGCCGACGCTGACCGAGATGAACGTCCTCGGCTATGTGTCCTGGGCGAGGACGCTCGACCCCATGAACGCGCCGCTCATCGTCCTTTACCTGATGTTCCCTTCGGGGATCGGCCTTCGGGAGACGGGACCCTTCGAGATCATCGAGCCCCTGCGCGCGCTGTTCTACCGGCTGGCCTATCGCATGTCCGCCGAGGACGGCAATTCGGTCCACTTCTTCGGGGGTGGCCGCCAGCTCGCGCGGGAGTTCTCGGCCCTGTTCGACACCGAGATCAAGCCGCACCCGATTCCCAGCAGTCCCGTTCGCAAGGCTGACCGCAAGCGCACCGAAGGCCAATCGACGGCCCTGCTGTTCGCCGGCGACGCCAAGGTCGACAAGGGCTTTGCCCTGGTTCCGGCCCTGGCGGACCAGCTGGCCCAGGCCCACCCCGACTGGACCTTCGTCGTCCACGCCAATGCCGGCGCCGCCTGGGGGCTGGCGCTCCAGGCCTACGAGGATCTGCTGCGTGTCGCGGACCGCCACGCCAACATCCGGCTTCGAACCGGGCGATTGACACGCGACGATTATTTCGCGTTGCTCTCGACCTCGGACTGCCTGGTCTCGACCTACGACCCCGCCGTCTATGCGCGAAAGTCGTCCGGCGTCCTGTGGGAGGCCGTGAGCCTCGGCATGGTCGCGGTGGTTCCGGCCGGCACCTGGCTCGAGAACGAGGCGAAGGAATGGGGGGCCGGATACCGGGCCTACGGCGAGCATTCCGTCGCCGGCATCTGCGCTGCCTTTACGACGGTCGTGCAGGATATGGCCAGCCTTTCGGCTCTCTCGGCGGAAGCGGCGGGCCGCTATCACGCCTTCAACGGCATAGAGAAGGTCCTCAACCAGCTCGGAACGCTGTGGACGCCCCGCGCCATGGCCGTGTCCCTCGCCAAGCAGCCGGTCGCCAAGACCCTCCCACTGCCGGAGATCGAACAGCGCGGCTGGTACGACGTCGAGAAGGTCGGCGATACCCCGGTGCGGTGGACCGACAAGGAATTCGTCACCGCCTTCGAGTGGCCTTTCAAGTCGTGGTGGGAGATCGAGTTCTCGATCATGAGCTTCATCGCCGCCGAACAGGTGGCGGACGCCAAGGCCTTCGTCGGCGGCGTCGAGGTCGCGACCATCGCCGTCGTGGGAGAACACGGCGACTCGCGTCTCGTCTTGTCGGGCGCCGGACCGGGTCGGACGGAGCCGGGTGTCGAAGTGGTGGTGCGGCTGCCGTGGACCTACCGTCCCGAACATGAAAGCCGCGACCTCGGCCTGCTCGTCTCGGGCGTCGACATCCGGCCCGCGCAGTCGAGCGAAGGTGAAGTCGAGCACATCAGGTCTTTCGAGATCGTGTCTCCGGCCACCTTCAACGCGGAGGGGACCGCCTTCCTGCTGAACGGCGCCGTTTCCGGCTTCGCCATGGCCGACTCGAGCCGGAGCATCGTCCTGTCCTTCGTGGTCCATTCGGCCAGGGGGGCGGAAATGTCTCGCGCCATCCGGGTCTACGTCAATGGCGTGCAGGCGCAGGTGGAGGCCCATGCGCTCGATGGCGGCCGGTGGCAGGCCAGCGCCCGCTGCGCCCCTCACGTGCTGCGGCTTCGGGGCATTCAGCTCGAATGGGATCTCGTGCTCGACGATGCCGGCCAGGATCCCGTCTGGATCAGCGGCCTCACCTTCGACAACGAGACCGTCGCCTCCCCCGACCTCGTCCGCCGCAGCGCCGATGCGCCGGCACCCGAGGCCGCGTCGAAGCCGCTCGACGCGGACGCGGAAGCGCCGGCGGCGGATTCGAGCTCGGCTAACGCCAAGTCCTTTTCCAAGATGCTCGAGGAGCGGGCGGCGGTCCGGGGGTCGCTCTCCAACGACCGGAGCGGTTATGTCGAGGCCGGACTCGGCAACGCGGTCGCCTCCGCCGAGGCCTTGCAGCTCGACGGCTATTTCGCCGGCTCGGCCGATTGGAGCCACCTCGAGATCTCGCTCTTTCTCGTCTCGCTGCAGGGCGAGACTTGGGGACAGGTCAAGTTCAAGTTCTACACCAAACAACACAC
>CAXSEU010000198.1:0-3080 GCA_964236485.1 uncultured Lichenihabitans sp.
CCACCGCCGCATAGGCCCGCGCATGGACCGCATCGAGCCCGGCCTCGACCTCCGCGCGAGCGTCCTCGCAGGCCGCCGCATCGGCGTCGCGCGGCACGCGGATCGGATCGCCCAGCACCATGGCGCCGCGTCCGAAAGGCTTGCCGACGCTCGCCCGATCCCACGACGAGAAATCGAACCGTCGGCTGGTGACGACCGCGAGCGGATAGATGGGCCGTCCACTGATGCGGGCCAGGGTGACGATGCCCGGGCCTGCCCGGCGCGACACTTTCGGGACGTCGGCCGTCATGACCACGGTGCTGCCGGCCTCGAGCTTGCGGCCCAGGGTCCGCAGGGCCGCCGCGCCGCCATGCGCCCGAACCTTGTCGCCTCCCCGGCCGCCGGAGCCCCGCACGGCTTCGCCCCCGAGATTGCGGAGGATGATGGCGTTGATCTCGCCATCCTCGTGGCGCGAGATCAGTGCCGCGACCGGGGTACCGGCCGGCCAGGCGTAATGGATCATGAAGTGCTGGCCATGCCACATGGCGACGATCACGGGAAGATCGGGCCGGATCCTGTCGAGAAAGCCAGGCGGCTCCTGGACGAAGCGGTTGGTCGCCCGCACGAGCTTGAGGTAGCCGCTCGCCAGCGCCCCCGCCGTCCTGAGCACGCCGGGGCTGCGGCCGAGCGTTTTCAGCATGCGGCGTTCAGCGGTGATCCGGCGCGGCGCCTGTCGCGCCAGGATCCAGGAACCGATGCAGATGGACCACGAAGTAGCGGACCATCGCATTATCGACGGTAGACTGCGCTTTCGAACGCCAGGCACGCTCGGCTTCGGCGAAGTTCGGATAGATCCCGACGATGTCGAGTGCCTTGGGATCGCGGAACCTGGTGCCGTCGAGTTCGGCGAGCTCGCCCCCGAAGACGAGGTGGAGCAGTTGAGGCTGGTGGGCATCGCTCATGGTGACGAACCTTGCACGAGGATTGGTGACGACGGTGTCCACGGCATCGGGCGGCTTCGTGTCGCCCTCTCAGGCGCCGCTGGCAAGGGTCCGCCGCGCCGCCGACAGCAATGCCGGATGCAGATGTGCGCCCGCGCCGTAGAGGGTCGGGTGGCGGGGACTGCGGCGATTGTAGACGATGGGCAGACCATTGCCGTCGGACAGCGATCCGCCGGCCTCGTGAAGCACGACATCGACGCCCGCGATGTCCCAGTCGTGGGCGTTGGGTGAGGCGATGGCGCCGTCGATGTCGCCCCCGGCCACCGCGGCAAAACGGCAGGCGAGCGATGGAATTTTGGGCACGAGGTCGATCGGGAAGGCGGAGGCGAGGGGCTTAATGAAGCCGCTAGGCGCGGCGATCCGAGCGCCGGGCAAAAGGCCACGCCCTGTGACCGCGATGCGTGCACCGTTGCGATAGGCGCCGGCGCCGGCGACGGCCGCATAGGTCATCTCCAGGGCCGGCGCATGGACGACGCCGGCGACCGGCCTGCCATCCGCCACCAGCGCCACCGATACCGCCCAGTGCGGGTCGCCGGCCGCGAAGCTCCGTGTCCCGTCGATGGGATCGACCACGAGCACATGCGCGAAGTCGAGTCGTCTAAGGTCGTCGGCGGTCTCCTCGGACAGCCAGGCAGCCTCCGGGCATGCGGCGCACAGGCGCTCGCGCAGGAACGTGTCGACCTCGAGGTCCGCCTCGGTCACCGGCGAGCCGCCGGCCTTGAACTCGACCCGCGCGGCGGTTTCGCTGCCGCGCCGGAAATAGCCGAGCGCGATCTCGCCGGCCTCGCGTGCGGCGGTAAGCAGGAGGTCGAGAACGGAATGGCGATCGTTGATGCTGATCGAAGTCACGGGAACTGGGGTGGGACGGAGAAAGCCCGGCTCTTGCACCGGGTGTGGCCTTTGGCTGTACTCGCGGCCAAGCCGCCGCGCAAGGCGATCCGCTTCGCGCCTCCTCCGAGGGTGGAAGAAGGTCCTGAGGGTTGGCGTTCCCCGGCGGCCCTTGGTAGTGCCAGGGGATGAGTCGAACCGCACCCGCGCCAAAACTCCGCCCAGCCGCCTTCCTGGACCGGGACGGCGTCTTGAACGCCGATGTCGGCTACGTTGGTTCGGTAGAGCGCTTCGCCTGGTTGCCCGAGGCGGTCGCCGCGATCCGGCACCTCAACGCGGCCGGCCATCTCGTCTTCGTCGTCACCAACCAGTCCGGCGTGGCGCGGGGCTTCTTCACCGAAGCCGACATCGCGGCCGTGCATGAGCATATGCGCCGCGCGCTCGCGGCGGGGGGCGCGCGGATCGACGATTTCCGCCATTGCCCTTACCACGAGCATGGCGCCGTTCTGCGCTACCGCAGGGCCTCCTCGTGGCGCAAGCCCGCTCCGGGGATGATCCTCGACATCCTCCGGCACTGGCCGGTGGATCCCGCCCGCAGCTTCCTCGTCGGCGATCAGCCGAGCGACCTCGCGGCGGCGGCGGCGGCGGGCATCGCCGGGCATCTCGTCGGCCCCGAGGGGCTCACCCTTGGGCTGGTCGAACGCCTCACAGCCGCCGCGTAAGTCCGTCGATGAGGCCGATCTGCCGCGGCAGACAGATCGATCGCAGGTCGTAGCGCGACATCACGGTGGCGCGTGCGGCGCGACGCATGTCGGCGAACTCCGCCGGGTTCGACAGGCCCGCGTCGACGCGCTCGATCAGCCCCGAGCCGTCGAAGAAGTCGATCAGCAGGCCGTTCTCCCCGTCGGTGATGACCTCCTCGACCGGAGGCGTGCGCGAGCCGACAACGAGGCAGCCGGACGCCATGGCCTCCATCAGCGACCAGGAGAGGACGAAGGGATAGGTCAGGTAGACGTGCACGGCTGAGACCCGCATCACGGTGCGAAAGTCCGGCGTCGAGACGTGACCGGTGAAATGCACCCGCGCCGGATCGAAGGAGACCTCGGCCAAGAGCCGCTTCTTGTAGCTGTCGCCGTCCGGCAGCTTCTGGCCGTAGCTGACGCCGTCGCTTCCGACGATGACGATCTCGGCATCCGGGTGCCGGCGCTGGATTTCCGGGATGGCGCGCATGAAGACGTGGAAGCCGCGATAGGGTTCGAGATTACGGGCCAC
>CAXSEU010000198.1:3090-6837 GCA_964236485.1 uncultured Lichenihabitans sp.
CGCGCAGATCCTTGCCGCTGGCGGTTCTGAAGACGGCATCGGGGTCGGGACGGACGGCGTCCGTGTCGATCCCTTCATGAATGACGGACATCTTGGCCTGCATGCCGGGTGGATGCGTCGAATATTGCCACTGGGTAGGGGTCAGCCCCCAGTCGCTTCCCACGGAGGTCAGCAGCGCGATGGCGTTCTTGATCCGCATCGACAAGAGGCCGTCCGTGGTCGACACGTATTCGGGGTCGAAACCGACATCTTGCCCGATCGCGTTGTAGAAGAACTCCCAGTAGTTCAACACCGGCGTGTGCGGCAGCGCGTCCTTCACGAAAAGCGTCTCTCCCCATCCGGCATGACCGATGACCATGTCGGGCTTGAAGCCCTTGTCGAGCAGATGCCGGATGGAGCGGAACACGGCCTGGCCGTGAAGGATGCCCTCCTCCAGGGTTCTGAGGTAGGGGTGCTGATCGGGCTTGCCGGCCCGGGCGGGCTCGTAGAGGACCTTGGTGATGTCGGCGAGCTGGTTCGTCGTGTTGCGGGTGACGAAGACGACCCGGTGCCCCCGGTCGCGCAGGTGGATGCAGAGGTGCAGGAACTGCCCCGGCATGTTCTGGTGGATGAACAGATAGGTTCGCTGCTTCATCGTCGCTCGGCGTTCCGGATCGCCATGCTGGCGCCCGCTCAGGCATACAAGGCGCGCGTAAACCGCGCCCTACCGCATTGGGACGCCGCGACGCCCGCTGAGGCAAGCCCGACGGGTTCGGCCCTTGTGAAGCGCTCCGGCGCGGTGCAAAGCAGCGTCGGACGCGGCCAACGATGCCTGCGTCCGGAGCGGGAGGACAAGGTGGCGCCCTATACGATCGCGATCATCGGGGTCGGCAAGATTTCGCTGGACCAGCATCTGCCGGTCGTCGCCGGCCATCCGGACTTCGAACTGGCCGCGCTGGTGAGCCAGCGGGGTCTCCGGCACCCTGGCGTTCCCACCTTCGGCACCCCGGCCAAACTCTTCGCCGCGCTGCCGGACCTCGACGCGGTCGCGGTCTGCACGCCGCCCAGCGTGCGCCATGGCATCGCCCGTGAGGCGCTCGACGCCGGCAAGCATGTGCTGCTCGAAAAGCCACCGGCGCAGACCACGACGGAGCTGAGCGATCTCGCCGCTCATGCGGCGCGGCGCGGGCGCGTTCTCTTCACCACCTGGCATTCGCAGTATAATGCCGCCGTCGAGGACGCTCGCCGGCGGCTCCAAGGACAGCGGCTCCGCCGACTCGCCATCGCGTGGAAGGAGGATGTTCGCCGCTGGCATCCGGGGCAGGACTGGATCTGGCAGGTCGGCGGCTTCGGGGTCTTCGATCCCGGGATCAACGCCCTGTCGATCCTCACCCGGATCATGCCGGACCCTGTCTTCGTGCGCTCCGCCGAACTCCTCTATCCCTCGAACCGCGACATGCCGATCGCGGCCTCGCTGGTCTTCGGCTCTCCGGCCGAGACCCACCCCGAGCAGGCCTCCCTGACGGCAGACTTCGATTGGCGGCAGACCGGCCCGCAGAGCTGGAACATCAGCCTCGAAACCGAGGCCGGGCAAGAATTGCGGCTGACCGACGGTGGCTCGAGACTTTGGGTCGCTGGCACGCTGGTCTGCGACCACCCCATGGCCGAGTATCACGGCATATATCAACGCTTTTCGGAGCTCCTCGGGACGGGCGAGAGTCTGGTCGACGCGACTCCCTTCGGCCTCGTGGCCGACGCCTTCCTGGTCGGCAAGCGGATCCTGACCGATCCGTTCCTGGACTGAGAATGCCACATGGGATGGTCTTCGGCATTCCGCGCCTGATCCAGGCTTCGCGAGGATGAGCGGATGCTCCCATGATTCCGAGGACCTCGGGCGGCTCTAAAACAGCTCGAAGTCGTCCGCCGGGGTCATCGGCACGCGGCCGCTCAGCCGGTCGGCGAGATCGCCGAGGGGCATCTCGGCGACGAGGCTGGACAGCGCTACTAGGTGCCCTGTGCCGCATCGTCCAAGGGCTGAGACGAAATCCGACAGTCCGGCCAGGGTCTGGTTGATCGCATCGATTCCCTGAAGGTCCACCACCACGTCCGGCCGATGCCGCGCCGCCTGAAGCAGCAGGGGACCGAGCCCGTTCTGAAGGCGCTCGACCTGGCTCGCAAGGCTGCCGAGTTCGGCGCCGATCCGCTGGAGGAGGACCGGCATGGATGTCATCCCGTGGTCGTCCAACTCGCCTCTGAGGCATTGCATGGACATGCTCTGACAGGCTCCAGGGTTCAAAATAGCTCGAGACTTCCCGAATTGGCGGGCGGCGGCGGCACGCGGGCGGGAGGCTCTTCCGCGTAAACAAGGAAAATCCGCCTAACCCGACCCGATACGGGCCAGAACTGGATGCGCCGACCCAGCGCGCCCCTGAGGCAGCCGCCGACATTGGCGATCCGTTCGCGGCGCAGGAAAGCCTCGGCGAAATTCGCGTTCAGGGTGCCGACATCGGCCAGGCCCTTGATGGTCTTGGCACCGCCGAAGAGCTTCGCCTCGAGCCGGCTCCGCACCGCGCCGCGATCCAGCATGGCATTGACGAGAAGCTCCATGGCATGGACACCGTGGCGCTCCGAAACGCCGGTCTGGTCCGCGCCCTCTTCCGTTCCTGGCAGGAGGAAATGATTCATGCCGCCGACGCCGGCGAGGGGATCGCGAAGGCAGGCCGCCACGCACGATCCCAGGATCGTGGTGAGGACGACGTTGGGGTCGTCGCTGATCCTCTGCTCACCCTGGATGACGTGGTGCGGCGCGGCTTGCGCGTGCTGACCGAACCTGTCCCCCAATGCCGCCGCGGCGGAACTGCCCATCACTGCAACGGCCCGAAAACCGCTTCGATCTT
The DNA here is from genome assembly GCA_964236485.1 of uncultured Lichenihabitans sp. Lineage (GTDB taxonomy): Bacteria > Pseudomonadota > Alphaproteobacteria > Rhizobiales > Beijerinckiaceae > Lichenihabitans. Next base: position 5,967 of record CAXSEU010000198.1, read on the forward strand.
CTTGCGCAGTTCGGGCACGGACACCGGCTTCTTGAGGTAATTGTTGACCTTCAGGCTGATGGCGTTCTGCAGGAATTCCTTGTCCTCGACGCCGGTCAGCAGAAAGAACGCCGCCTTCTGGGTCGGGCCGTGCGCCCGGACGGCGCGCAGCAGTTCGACGCCGTTCATCTTCGGCATGTGGAAGTCCGAAATCACCAGATGAGCGGGCTGCTTCATGATCATCCCCAAGGCTTCCTCGCCATCCTTGGCCATGGACACGTTGGAGATGCCGAGGTCGGTCAGGCCCGAGCGGATCAGGAGACGCGAGGTCTGCTGATCGTCGGCGATGAGGACTCGAAGGGCTGATGCCAAGGGCATGGTCGTGCCTCGTTTTACAAGCTTGTGAGCGAAAGGATCTCGGCGCCGATCTTGCGGAGCGGCAGTTGTCGCTCGACGCCGCCGGCCTCGAAAGCTGTCTTCGGCATGCCGTAGATCAGCGAGGTCGCGGCGTCCTGGCCGAGCGTGCGAGCTCCGGCCTGTCGCATCGTCAGCAGGCCGTCGGCGCCGTCCCGCCCCATGCCGGTCAGGATAACCCCGAGCGCGGACGTGCGGGCGACCTTGGCCACGGATCGGAAGAGGACATCGACCGAAGGCCGATGACCATTCACCGCCTCGCCGGTGCGCAGTCGGCACCGCATCGAGGATGCGGGTCCGCAAATCTCCAGATGCGCGATGCCGCCCGGCGCGAGGTAGATGCGTCCCGGCAGCAGCGGGGCGCCGTCGACGGCTTCGGTGACGCTCGCCTCGCTGAGCCGGTTGAGGCGGTCGGCGAAGCTTTTGGTGAAGGTCGCCGGCATGTGCTGGGTGATGACGGTCGGCGGGCAGTTGGACG
>CAXSEU010000199.1:0-1768 GCA_964236485.1 uncultured Lichenihabitans sp.
TCAAACGGTCTCTTAGACACTCAAGAGGCGTTGTCACGTGGCTCGAGTGCCGCCGTGGGCGAAGGCCCGAGCCGCATAAGTTCAAGTCATTCGACAGGAGTGCTGAGGGCAACGACGCAATTCAACCCTCCATCGCCCGGCACCTCGTCGGTAGCCCTCGGGAACAGGCTCACCCCCCCTCCCCCCGCAGCACGGCCAGGGCCTCGGCGGCGTCGAGGCGGCCGTCGTAGAGGGCGCGGCCGCTGATGGCGCCGGCGAGGCGCGCGCAGTCGGGCTGCGTCAGGCGGCGCACATCCGCGATCGAGGCGAGGCCGCCCGAGGCGATCACGGGGATCGAGATGGCATCGGCAAGAGCCAGCGTACCCTCGATGTTGAGGCCCTTCATGGCGCCGTCGCGGCCGATATCGGTGGAGATCACCGCCGCCACCCCGGCGTCCTCGAACCGCCGGCCGAGTTCGGCGGCGGTCAGGCTCACCGTCTGGGCCCAGCCTTCCACGGCGACGCGCCCGTCGCGCGAGTCGATCCCGACCGCGACGGCGCCGGGGAACAGCCGCGCCGCCTCGCGCACCAGCCCGGGGTCGCGAACCGCGGCGGTGCCGAGGATGACCCGGGCGATGCCGCGCGACAGCCAGGCGTCGATGGTGCGCAGGTCACGGATGCCACCGCCGAGTTGCACCGGGACGGTGACGCGGTCGAGAATGGCTTCGACCGCGTCGGCATTCTTGGGCGATCCCGCGAAGGCGCCGTCGAGGTCGACGAGATGAAGATATTCGAAGCCCTGCCGCTCGAAGGTCTCGGCCTGGGCGGCGGGGTCGGCGTTGAACACGGTCGCCGAGCGCATCTCGCCATGCACGAGGCGGACGCATTCGCCATCCTTGAGGTCGATGGCCGGGAACAGGATCACGGGCGCCACCTCAGGAAGTTGGCGAGCAGCGCCAGGCCCAGGGTCTGGCTCTTCTCCGGATGGAACTGGGTGCCGGCCATGTTGTCCCGGGCCACGATCGCGGTGATGGGGCCGCCGTAGCGCGTGCTTGCCACGACGTCGTCCGGGTGCCGCGCCACGAGGGCGTAGGAGTGGACGAAATAGGCATGCAGCCCTGAGTCCCCGGTGGCGATGCCGTCGAGGAGCGGGTGGGTCCTGCCGGCATCGAGCGTGTTCCAGCCCATGTGGGGGATCTTCAGCGCCGGGTCTCCCAGCTCGATCGCCGCCACGTCCCCGGGGATCCAGCCGAGGCCCGCCGTCGGCTCATGTTCGAGCCCGCGCGAGGCCATGAGTTGCATGCCGACGCAGATGCCGAGAAACGGCTTGCCGCCCTTGAGAACGACCTCATCGAGCGTCTCGATCAGCCCCGGAACCGCGTCGAGCCCCCGGCGGCAGTCCGCGAAGGCGCCGACGCCGGGGAGCACGATCCTCTCGGCACGGCGGAGCACCTCGGGATCGGGGGTCACCTCGACACGCGTTCCGGAGCCGGATTGGCGCGCGGCGCGCTCCAGGGCCTTGGCGGCCGAATGGAGGTTCCCCGAGCCGTAATCCACGATGGCGACGCTCACCTCAGGTGCCCCCGGGCGCCGGAAACAACCCGATGATCTCGGACGGCTCATCCGCGGCGCGGGCATCGACCCTCGGGAGTGAGGCCGGTGCGAAGCTTGGCGGCGAGCCGGTTCCCTCGCGGCTGAAGAAGAGGCGTTCCGCCTGCTGCAGCTTGAGACCGGCAAAGAGCCCGGCATCGATGTAGCCCCGCCGCTTCCGGCCGATCTGCCGCACAGT
>CAXSEU010000199.1:1778-6819 GCA_964236485.1 uncultured Lichenihabitans sp.
CTCGGCTACACGGTGGTCGAGCGCGATATCGCGCGCTCGGAGCTCTACATCGCCGAGGAGATGTTCCTCGTCGGGACGGCCGCCGAGATGGTGCCGGTCCGCGAGATCGATGACCACGAGCTCCAGCAGACCGAACAGCGCCGCTCGAGAAAGCGGCGACAAGGCGAGCGCTTCGGACAGGAAGGCCAGCGCCGCGGCGACGACCAGCCAAGCCACCGCCGCGAGCCAGAGCTTCCGGTAGAGCAGGTAGAAGGGGCCGAACACGAAAGCCGCGAGACTGAAACCCTCGCGCAGGAAGATCGTCCGGTCGGCGCGCTTGGCGGTGTCGCCGATGCTGGCGGGAACGTGAACCGTGTAGGTCGCCATGAGAATCCTTGCAGCCCGAAGAGGCGCGGTCGCCGGTCGTCCGCTAACCGGCGAGCGACCCCTTGGTGGACGGCACCCGGTCCCGGCTGCGCTCGTCGATCGACATCGCCTGACGCAAGGCCCGCGCCACGCCCTTGAAGCAGCTTTCGGCGATGTGGTGGTCGTTCTGGCCGTAGAGCGTCTCGATGTGCAGGGTCATGTGGCCATGCATGGCCAGCGCCTGGAAGAATTCCCGCACGAGTTCGGTGTCGAAGGAGCCGATCTTGTCGCGCGAAAAGCGCGTGCGGAACACCACGAAGGGACGTCCGGAGAAGTCGAGGGCGACCCGGGTCAGCGTCTCGTCCATGGGCAGGTGCACATCGGCGTAGCGGGTGATGCCGCGCTTGTCCCCGAGCGCCTCGCGAATGGCCTGGCCGAGGGCGATGCCGGTATCCTCGGTGGTGTGGTGGTCGTCGATGTGGAGGTCGCCCGCGGCCTTGACCGTGAGGTCCATCATGCCGTGGCGGGCCACCTGATCCAGCATGTGGTCGAGAAAGCCGACGCCGGTCTCGATCCTGCCGACACCGGTGCCGTCGAGGTCGACCTCGACCTCGACCGACGTTTCGTTGGTCTGACGCTTGACCGCGGCGCGGCGCATGGTGGACTCCGACCCAAGAAAGAGGTGCTTGTAGCAAGGCACACAGGAAATGGCCAAGGCCCATGGGTATCGGTGCACGTGTCTGCTACGGGAGGACGACAGCATCGGGAGACGACATGACGGCTCGCGCCTTTCAGATCAACATTTCGGACGCCGCCATCCAGGACCTCCGCGGTCGGTTGGAAGCCACCCGCTGGCCAGCGTCAATCGACTCAGAGAGCTGGGAGGATGGCGCCAGCCTGTCGTTCATGAAGCGCCTCGTCGAGAACTGGCGTCATGGCTTTGACTGGCGCGTCCATGAAGAGCGACTGAACCGTCTGCCGAACCAAGTCATGACGGTGAATAATCAGCCCATCCATTTCGTCCACCAGCGCGGCACAGGACCTTCGCCTATGCCTCTAATCCTTACGCATGGTTGGCCTGGCTCGTTCATCGAGATGGAACACCTGATCCCGTTGCTTGCGGACCCGGGCGCGCATGATGCCGACCCAGTCGACGCCTTCCATGTCGTCGTGCCATCCTTGCCCGGATACGGCTTTTCCCCGGCGCCCTCGCATGCTGGCGTGAGTTCCCGCGAAATCGCGATGTTGTGGCATGGCCTGATGAGCGATCTCGGCTACGGCCGTTTCGGCGCGCAAGGCGGCGACATCGGCGCTGGCGTTTCGACCTGGCTCGCCCGACTGTTTCCCGAGACCGTATCAGGCATTCACCTGAATTACATCCCAGGCAGCTTTCGGCCGCCGCTCGGGGAGCAGATGCCACCCCTGGCTGCTGACGAGCAAGCATTTCTCGACAGGGGGGCGTCCTGGTCGGCGTTGGAAGGGGCTTACGCGGCGCTGCAGGGCACCAACCCGCAGCCATTGTCCTTCGCGCTGACCGACCTGTCGGTCTCGCCGCCTGGATCACCGAGAAGGTCCGCTCATGCAGCGACTGCAACGGCGACATCGAGAGCGTCATTCCATTGGATAGGCTCCTCACCGACATATCGCTTTACTGGTTCAGTGACAGCCTGTCCGCTTCGCTGCGGCTCTACAAGGAGAACCGCCTCCGCCCGCTTACCTTCGCGCCCGGGGAGAGAGTGAGTCCACCGCTTGGGGTAGCGCTTTTCCCGCGTGAATTGCCGATGCCACCGCGTTCCTGGGTCGAGCGCGTCTTTGACGTCAGCCTTTGGACGCCTATGCCAGCGGGTGGCCACTTCGCCGCTCTCGAACAACCAAAACTGCTGGCCGAGCACATCCGGGCTTTCTTCAGGCCGCTGCGTTCGGGACACACACGAGCCAGCCTGCCTGTCACGCGTTAGGGCATGACGTCCACGTCCGCTTTGGCGGTCACGCGCCCGAAAACGGATGGGGCGCTATCGAAGGCAGGGTCCGGACAGGGTGAAGCTCTTGTCCGTGCGGAGATCTCGCAGCGTCAGGCTTGCCGGACCGGCAGGCTCTCGTCGAGCCGGTCCCATGACACGCGGCTCGCCGCGTAGGAATGGTCGCGCGGCGGTGCGGCGGCCGGGTCGTCGAGGCTCGCGGTCGTAATGTCGACCTCGTCCGGGGTCGCGTCGGCCTCGAAGGTGAGCTGCGTGCCGCAGGTCGGGCAGAACCGGCGCACCGCCCGCGGGCTCGACCTGAAGACCGCAGGCTCGCCCGCCGTGACCCGGAAATTGCTCTGCAACACCGTGAACCACGCGACCGCCGGCGCACCGGCGGCGCGGCGACAGTCTGCGCAATGACACAGCGTGGCATGGAACGGTGTCCCCCGCGCCTCGTAGCACACCTGGCCGCAGAAACAGCCGCCCCTCAGCACTCCGGCGGTCGCCTCACCAGAGGTCATTCGAATGCCTCTCCCTCGACCCGCCGCAGGCTGTCGAGGCCGACCGGACCGTCCTGGCCGGTGAAGGCCATCGAGGATGAACCGCCCTGCTGTTGGGAGAAGCCGGATATCCGATGCTCGCCGGTATCGTAGACCCTCACCGCGCCGTCACGGCAGATCGCCAGGCGCCGGCGATCCGCGAACATCGCGTAGCGGGCATCGTTCTGCGTGCCGGTCGAGGACGGCCGGCCCAGCCCTTCCGGCCACCAGTCGCGGCCCGGCGTGTCTCGCAGACCATCCCCCTGCCGGGTTTCCTCACCCTGCCATTGTGGTTGACGCGATCCGGCGGCCTGCCGACCGGCCTCGGCCTTGCCCGCGTATTCGGCGAGATCGTGGCAGGCCACCACCACCTTGGCCTTCAGATCCGAGTTGAACATATCGCCGATCTGCGCCATGCCGCCCGACCACTGGCCCATGCCGCCGAGTTCGGGGTGGTTGAACTGCGCCTGGGTCCCGCGCCCGGCCACCAGCGCCTCCCAAAGCGCGCCAGCGGCGCTCGTGCTCAAGCCGTGACGCCGTGCCACCTCGGCCACCATGTCTGCCTCATCGATCGCCGCCATGTCGCCTCGCCGGTTCGTCGTCGCCTTGGATGTGGATGCGGTTTGGCGTGAATCCAGGGCTGATCGGCGCGGAACGCGCGGGGGCAGCCTCACGGCCGCGCTTCAAGCCGCCGCTCAAACCCGCTAAGCTTGAGGCATGACCGACGTTCTCCACCTCATGCCGAAGCCCGGCACCATGCGCGTGACCGCGCGGGCGCTGGGACTGGGCGACCGGCTCGACGCGGCCGGGCTCGAGCGGCCGGATACGATCTCGGTCAACCCCCTGGCCTTCGGGGTCGGCCAGTCGGGATTCGTGGCCCTCTACCGCTTCGGCGTCGCGGTGCTGATCGGGCTCTCCCCGGTCGAAGAAGACGATTTTCTGCGCCAGATCCGGCCCAGGGTCTCGGGCGAGCGCGGACGCTCGGACGACGAGACCACGGTCCTCGAACTCTCGGCCGACGGAACCGACAGGATCGCGCCGGGTGGACCCATCATGATGATGGATCTGTCGCCGCACCGCCTGCTGGTGGTCGCCGATGCCCTGGCCAAGAACGTCTCGCTCGAACGGGACGAGCGCGAAGCCAACGGCGTGCTCGAGAAGATCGAGCCCTTCGCGATCGACCTCAGCCGAACCGGCCGCCCGCCCGGAACGCGCCGCGCGATCCTGCGGCTCATCGGCCACGCGCTGCTGGTGCAGCATCGTCTCTCGGGGCGCGTCGCGATCGAGGAGAAACCCGACGTCCTGTGGGACCGGCCCGATCTCGAAAGACTCTACGCCCGGGTCGAAGACGAGTACGAACTGAAGGAGCGGACCGTCACGCTCAAGCGCAAGCTCGACGTGATCGTGGAGACGGCGCGCGCCATGACGGATGTCATCGAGGCCGATCGTGCCACCCGCCTCGAGGCGACCATCGTGCTGCTGATCGTGGCCGAGATCGCCCTGACCCTGATCCAGATGTTCCTCATGCGACACTGAAGGCAGGGAAATCGATCGAAGAGGCCCGTCGCAGATCGCACCGTGACCCCGATCTCCCTCGGGTTCATGTCACGGATGAAATGATGTAGAGTCAGCCGGACCAGCATTGTCGTCGGTGCCAAGGATCATAGGTCGGACATGACCATCTCACGGCCACGCAAGTTCACGCTCGTGCTGATCAAGCCGTCCCATTACGACGACGACGGCTATGTGATCCAGTGGATGCGCTCCGCGATTCCGTCAAATACGCTCGCGGTGCTGAACGGGCTCGCGCTGGATTGCCGCGAGCGCCAGGTGCTGGGCCCGGGCGTCGACATCGACATCGCGGCTTTCGACGAGACCAACACCCGCATCCGGCCGGACCGCATCGCCCGGATGGTGACGAAGGACGGCGGCACCGGCCTCGTGGCCCTGGTGGGCGTGCAGTCGAACCAGTTTCCACGCGCCCTCGACATCGCCCGAAGGTTCAGAACCGCCGGGGTGCCGGTGGCGATCGGCGGCTTCCACGTCTCCGGCTGCCTCGCCATGCTGCCCGACATGCCGGCCGACCTCCTCGTCGCCCAGGACCTCGGCATCTCGCTTTTCGCCGGCGAAGCCGAGGGACGCTTTGACCTCGTGCTATGCGACGCTTTCGCCGGCACCCTGAAGCCCCTCTACAAC
>CAXSEU010000200.1:0-3994 GCA_964236485.1 uncultured Lichenihabitans sp.
GTTCCTGTCGCAGCCGTTCCACGTCGCCGAGGTCTTCACCGGTTCGCCGGGTAAGCTCGTGTCCCTGGCCGACACGATCAAAGGCTTCAAGGGCCTCGTCGAAGGCAAGTATGACCACCTGCCGGAGTCCGCCTTCTACATGGTCGGCACAATCGAGGAAGCGGTCGAGAAAGCCGAAAGGCTCGCCAAGGCGGCGTGACCGAGTCTCCAACGCAGGGAATGATCGATGGCCTCCTTTCCGTTCGAACTCGTTTCGCCTGAGAAACTGCTCTTCGCCGGCGAAGTGGAAGAGGTCGTCGTGCCGGGCACCGAGGGCGAGTTCACGGTGCTGAAGGATCACGCGCCGTTGATGTCGACGCTGAAGCCGGGCATCGTGACGATCGCCGAGACCTCGTCGAAGCGCACGCGCCTTTTCGTGCGCGGCGGCTTCGCCGACGTGGCACCGACCGGGCTGACGATCCTGGCCGAGATGGCGGTCGCAGTGGATGATCTCGACGCAGCCAAGATCGACGCCGAGATCCGGGATGCCCTCACTGACGTGGCCGACGCGCCCTCGGACGAGACGCGTCGCCTGGCAGCGGAGAAGCTCGACCAGTTGAACGAGCTCAAGGCATCCCTTCGGATCTGACATTGCCGAAACCGGCGCCGCGGCCTCAGGCGGCGGCGAACGGCATGAAGGCTTCGACGACACGCTCGTAGTTCCGGCGCTTGTGCGGCATGACCCGCGCCGGCATCGAGGTCAGCGGCACCCACGCCCATTCGTCGAACTCCTGCAGAAGGCCCGGCGGCGGGTATTTCACGTCGATCGACCGATCATCCCCGTCGAACTTTAGGGCGACCCAGCGCTGCGTCTGCCCGCTGAACGCGTCCATGGCATGAGGCGGACCAGCGTAGGGCGGGAAGCTATAGGGCCACCATTCCTCGGTGGCGGCGAGGAGCGACACGTCCTCGATCCCGGTTTCCTCCCAGAGTTCGCGGCGCGCCGCTGCGACGATGTCTTCGTCGGGATCAATCCCCCCTTGAGGGAACTGCCATTCGAAACCTCGTCGGACGGTTTCCGGTCCGTCCCCCACAGCCGTACCGGCGAAGACGAGGCCGGCATGGTTGAAGAGAACGATCCCGACGTTTGGCCGAAACGGCTTGGAGACACACGACATTGGGGACCATCTCCTGGAGCGAGCTCCGCTCGACCTGACTCTGCCTTGTGGTGACGTGGAGCGCTGATTTATTTTGCACTGCAAACCTTGCAATGCAATAAGTGGCGGGGCTGGGGAGGCCCAAGCTCCGGCGCGCCATGTTGTTGTCATTTCCCGCTGATCACGCACGGGTCGACGAGAGTTTCTCGTGGAACCTGCCGGACCGCTACAACATCGGCGTCGATGTAGCGGATCGCTGGGCCAGGCTGACGCCGGGCCGGCCGGCCATCATCGACGCGTTCGACGATGGCCTGCGAACCACGACCTTCGCGGACTTGCGCCGGCGGTCCAGCCGACTGGCGGGTGTCCTGCGGCGCCTCGGTGTGGAGCGGGGCGACAGGATCGCGGTCTTCTTGCCCCAGACGGCGGAAGTGATCGTCGCTCACGTCGCGATCTACAAGCTCGGGGCCATCGTGCTGCCGCTCGCGGCCGTCTTCGGAGCCGATGCCCTGGCCCACCGGGTCTCGGACTCGGGCGCCATCCTGGCCATCACGGATGCCGCCGGAGTGGCTCGGCTCAAGAGCCTAGAACCCACGCCGCCGACGCTCGGCACCATCATCTCGATCGACGGTCCGGACGGCTCGATCATGGGCTTCACAGAGTTGCTCGAAGCGGAAAGCTCCGAATTCGAGCCTGTTGCGACCCGGCCCGACGACCCGGCGTTGATGATCTATACCTCCGGCACCACGGGGCTCCCAAGGGCGTGTTGCACGGACATCGCGTGCTTCTCGGACATCTGCCGGGGGTGCGCTTCAGCCATGACGGCCTGTCCCCTGGCGCCGACCTGATGTGGACGCCGTCGGATTGGGCTTGGGCGGGGGGGCTGCTCAACGCCGTTCTGCCGGCCTTGCATTTCGGCGTGCCGGTGGTGGCGCGACGGCGCGACAGCTTCGATCCCGAGGCATCCGTCGGCCTCTTGCGCGACCTTGCCATTCGCAATGCCTTCATACCCCCGACCGCGCTCCGGATGATGCGTGCGCATCTTTCGAGCGCCGTGGGAGGATTGGCTCTGCGGAGCTTGTCGTCGGCCGGAGAAGCGCTCGGCGAGGACACGCGGGCCTGGGCCTTGGAGGCGCTCGGGGTCGAGCCGAACGACGTCTATGGCCTGACCGAATGCAATTACGTCCTCGGGTCCAACCGGGCGCGGGGCATCCGAAAAGCGGGGGCGATCGGGCGGGCGGTTCCGGGCCACGAGGTGGCGGTGCTGCGGCCCGACGGCAGACGCTGCGCGCCCGGCGAACCCGGCGACATCGCCGTGGCTCGCCCGGACCCTACGATGTTTCTCGGCTACTGGAACCAGCCGGCTGCAACGGCCGGGAAGTTCATCGGCCACTGGATGACCACCGGCGATCAGGCCGTCATGGACCACCGGGGCTACGTCTCCTTTCTGGGACGCGAGGATGACCTCATCACGTCGTCGGGCTTCCGGATCGGCCCGGTCGAGATCGAAGAATGCCTCCTGCGGCATCCCGCGGTCGCTGGGGCGGCCGCGATCGGCAAACCGGATCCGATCCGTACCGAGATCGTCAAGGCGTTCGTGGTGCTGCGCCACGGGTGCGAGGCCTCCGAGGGCCTCGTGCGCGATATCCGGAACTTCGTTAGGCAGAGATTGTCGGCGCACGAATATCCCCGCGAGGTCGAGTTCGTGCCCGACCTGCCGATGACGTCCACCGGCAAGCTGATGCGTCGCGCCTTGAGGGGACGCGCATGAACCCCGCGGCAGCATTTCACTGCGCCGCCGCCGAGCTTGCCGGCGCATCGCCTGTCCATCGCGCGAGCACGCGCCTCTCGTCCGGGGTGATCCCCGTCAGGTTGTTCGGCGGCATGGCGTGCGTCAACACCGCTTGCATGCGGATCAACGGCTTGTTGCGGGCGATCGCCTCCGCCGTGTCGAGAAGAACCCCGCGCGGTGCGATGCCGATGCCTTCGAAGGATGGGGCTGGGGCGTGGCACATGGCGCAGCGGCCTTGGATGATGTTGGCGACTTCGGTCGGCGCCTTCGGCACGTCCGCAGCCTGCACCTTCTCCGGAAGCTCGGCGAGTCCGAGACGCTCGCGTCCGATCGGGGCGGACGCGGAACTGATCCACAGCGCCGACCAGATGCACAAAGCCGCCACCAGCCAGGCCCACCACCGGTTGCCACCTCCGGCATGGCGGACATTGTAGAAGTGCCGGATCACGGCGCCCGCGACCAGCACCATGGCCACGATCACGAAGGCATAGGGTGTCGAGAAGGTCAGCGGCGCATGCGGGGCCAGCATCAGGAAGAGGACCGGCAAGGTCAGGTAATTGTTGTGGGTCGAGCGGATCTTGCCCTGCTTGCCCCAGGCAGGGTCCGGCCTTCGGCCCGCCACCAGTTCCGCGATGATCTTGCGCTGGTTCGGCATGATGACGAAGAAGACGTTGCCGACCATCATGCTGGCCATCATGGCGCCCGTGTGCAGGAGTGCCCCGCGGCCTGAGAACACGTGCTGGAACAGGAACGCCATGAGGATGATGAAGACGAACCCGGCCCCGGCCAGCGCGACGGGCTTCGTCGACAGCGGGGATTTGCACAGTCCATCGTACACCAGCCAGCCGAGCCCCAGACCCGCAACACCGACCAGCGCCGCGACCATCGAGATGACGTAGGCGATGATCAGCCCATCGCGCAGCGACCAGTATGACCAGACGAACGCGACGATGCTGATCGTCCACGGCTCGACCACCGATCGCGCGCGCACCGTCGCCCCGACATTGTTGTGATAGGCCAGCGCGGCCAGGGCGATGTCGGTCCATGCGATCGCCAGCACGGTTAT
>CAXSEU010000200.1:4004-6804 GCA_964236485.1 uncultured Lichenihabitans sp.
GCTCCGCGACCGGAGCCGGGAGGTCGGCGACGGCCGGATCGACCAGGTAGATGCTCGCTTGGGCATAGTAGACCCAGACCAGCAAGAAGAAGCCGGAGAGCCAGGTGGAATAGGCCTGCCACTTGTGCCAGATCAATTCTTCCGGGAGATCCGGCGGAGCCTGCAGGTATTTCCTCACCTCGTAGAAGCCGCCGCCATGCACCTCCCAGGCGCCGCCCCCCCGGCCGGGCGCGATGCCGGCGACGGGCCTCAGGGCGGCATCGAGGTGCATGAAGTAGAAAGAAGAGCCGATCCAGGCGATGCCCGTGATGACGTGCGTCCATCGGAGCAGCAACGCGCCCCATTCGGCCAAGATCGGATCCATGAGTTCCTTTCGCTTGGGGCAAGCGGCTTCCCGCGCCGGGCAAATCAACTATCATGCCGCTCGTGAGGCAGGCCAGGGTCGCCGCCCGCACCGGGAGACGAGGCGTGATGGGACGGTTGTCGACGCATGTGCTGGATACGATGCGAGGTAAGCCAGCGGCAGGAGTCACCGTTCGGCTCTATCGCCTGGGTCCGGCGGAGCAGCGTGCGTTGCTGGCAACCGTGGCCACCAATGCCGATGGCCGCACCGACGCACCGTTGCTCGAGGGCGATGCCTTCTCGCCGGGCACCTATGAGCTGGTTTTTGGAGTTGCGGCCTACTTCGACGCCAAGAACGGCACGGACCCTGCCGAGACCGGTAAGCCCTTTCTGGACGAGGTTCCCCTGCGATTCACGATGATCGGGGACGCGGCCTACCATGTGCCGCTGCTGGTCACGCCCTGGAGCTACTCGACCTACCGGGGGTCCTGAAGATGCCCGCCGATTACCCTCGCGACCTCGAAGGCTACGGCGAGCATCCACCGCTGGCGTGTTGGCCGGACGGCGCCCGGATCGCCGTCCAATTCGTCATCAACTACGAGGAGGGCGGGGAGAACAACATCCTGCACGGCGACGCGACTTCCGAAGCCTTCCTCTCCGAGATCGTCGGCGCGCTGCCCTGGCCAGGGCAGCGCCACATGAACATGGAGTCGATCTACGAATATGGCTCCCGCGCCGGCTACTGGCGGCTGCACCGGCTGTTCACCTCGCGCCACCTGCCGGTGACGGTCTATGCGGTGGCGTCGGCGCTCGACCGCTACCGTGGCATCGCCGCTTCGATGCAGAACGCCGGGTGGGAAATCGCGAGTCACGGGCTCAAATGGATCGACTATCGCGATCATACGCGCGAGGCGGAGCGTGAGCACATTTTAGAGGCTATCCGTCTGCAGACCGAGATCACCGGGGAAAGACCGCTCGGTTTCTACCAAGGCCGCAGTTCGCTGAACACGCTGGAACTCGGCGCCGAGGAGGGGGGCTTCCTCTACCTCGCCGATTCCTACGCGGACGACCTCCCTTACTGGATCGAAGGCGCGCACGGGCCGCAACTCGTCGTCCCCTACGCGCTGGACAGCAACGACATGCGCTTCGCCACCGCACAGGGATTCAACTCCGGCGATCAGTTCTTTGCCTATCTCAAGGACACGTTCGATCTGCTTTACGCCGAAGGCGAAAGTGCCCCGAAGATGATGTCGATCGGTCTTCACTGCCGGCTCGTTGGGCGCCCGGGCCGAGCGGCGGCACTGGCGCGCTTCCTCGACTATGTTCTGGATCACGATCGGGTCTGGGTTGCACGGCGGATCGACATCGCCCGGCACTGGATCAGGACCCATCCGCCGGCTGGCGGCTTTCGCCCGAGCCGCATGTCGCGGGCGCTGTTCGAGGAGGTTTTCGGCGATGTCTTCGAACATTCGCCTGAGATCGCGGCGGCGGCTCACGCCAGCGGACTGACGCCGGCGCAGGACACGGCCGAGGGTCTCCACGCCGCCATGGTGGCGGCCATGCGACAGACGAGCCCCGAGGCCAAGTTGAGGCTGGTTCGCGCCCACCCGGATCTCGCCGGCCGCCTGGCGACGAGCCAAAGGTTGACGGTCGACTCGAGCGCCGAACAGGCAGGCGCGGGGCTCGACCGGCTCTCGGCAGAGGGCATTCGCCGGTTCACGGCGCTGAACGAAGCCTACAAGGACAAGTTCGGCTTCCCGTTCATCATTGCCGTCAAGGGCCTCGATGCGGAGCGGATCGCGGGGGAGTTCGAGCGGCGGTTGAGTTCCGATCCCGCAGCCGAATTCGAGCAAGCCTGCCACGAAATCGAGAAGATCGCGCTGTTGAGGCTGCACGACCGGTTGGCGCCAGCCGAAAAGGACTAGCAAGCCCTCAGCGTCGACCGCCTTCGCCCGCCTCGTCCTGATCCTCGAGATAGTGCTCGAGCCAGTGGATATCGTAGGCCCCGTCCTGCACATCGCGGTTGCGCACGAGGTTGCGGAACAACGGCAGGGTGGTCTCGATCCCGTCGACAATGAACTCGTCGAGGGCACGGCGGAGCCGCATCAACGCCTCGGTACGGGTGCGACCATGGACGATGAGCTTGCCGACCAGCGAATCGTAGTTCGGTGGGATCATGTAGCCCTGGTAGACCGCGCTGTCGACCCGGACCCCCAGCCCTCCCGGCGGATGATAGTAACTGATCCGGCCGGGCGAGGGACGGAAGCTGACCGGATGTTCGGCGTTGACCCGACACTCGATGGCATGGCCGGAGAAGCGCACGTCTTCCTGCGTCAGGCTCAGCGGCGAACCCGCCGCGATCTTGATCTGCTCGTTGACGAGGTCGATGCCGGTGATCATCTCAGTGACCGGATGCTCGACCTGAATGCGGGTGTTCATCTCCATGAAGTAGAAGTTC
>CAXSEU010000201.1:0-648 GCA_964236485.1 uncultured Lichenihabitans sp.
TGGTAGCGGGAGAGGGACTCGAACCCCCGACACGCGGATTATGATTCCGCTGCTCTAACCAGCTGAGCTACCCCGCCCAACCCGACCTCCGCCGGGGTGTTCAGGCGCGATATAGGTGGCCAGGGCTGCGGCTGTCAACACGACGAGCGGCCAGCCATGGACCCCGGTCAACACGTTCGATGCCGGCTGTGACGGCGTGCTCTCGTCTCCCTCACGCAAGAACTCCACGGAGGGTTCCGCGTGGATGCGCGCGCCGCCGCAGCATGGCAGCTTTGCGCGCCGATGGTCCGGCTTGACCTCCAGGCATGTCCCACCTAGCTGTTCGTCCATGAATTCAGTTGCCCGACGCTGCTTTCGCGCGAGCACGTCGGCCTCCTGACCTGCTGGTCGCCCGCACGCATCGGCGACCGCAACGGAGTCGGTCTTGAGCAATTTCAACCAGGAGACCGTGCTCGGCGTCCATCATTGGACCGACGCCCTATTCAGCTTCAGGACGACCCGGGATCCGTCCTTCCGGTTCAGGAGCGGGGAGTTCACCATGATCGGCATCGAGGTGAACGGCAAGCCTTTGCTGCGCGCCTACAGCGTCGCCAGCGCGAACTATGAGGACGAGCTCGAGTTCTTCTCGATCAAGGTCGCCGACGGCCC
>CAXSEU010000201.1:658-6795 GCA_964236485.1 uncultured Lichenihabitans sp.
ACACTGGTGATCGACAACCTGCACGGTGGCCGCAATCTCTACCTGCTCGGCACTGGCACGGGGCTGGCGCCGTTCCTGAGCGTGATCAAGGATCCCGAGACCTACGAGCGGTTTGAAACGGTGATCCTCGTCCACGGCGTGCGGCAGGTGAACGAACTCGCTTATGGCGACGCCATCACGGACACGCTGCCGCGGGACGAACTGATCGGCGAGATGATCCGCGACCAGCTGATCTATTATCCGACGGTGACGCGCGAGCCTTTCCGCAATACCGGCCGCATCACGGAACTTCTCGCCTCGGGCCGGATCGCTTCCGACCTCGGCTTGGCGGACCTCGATGCGGAACACGACCGGATCATGATGTGCGGCAGCCCCGGCATGCTGGTCGACACCAAGGCGTTGCTGCTCGAGCGCGGCTTGGTCGAGGGCAACCACGGCGAGCCGGGCCAGTTCGTCATCGAGCGGGCCTTCGTCGAGCGCTGATGGGCGTCGCTGCGGGCGGGGTTCCGCTGAACCGCTAAGCCGCTTCAGCGGCCGAGGCAAACGGCCGATCGGTTTGGTCTTATCGCCCGCACGCGCTAGACTCGGCCCCTCGATGCGCCTGGTACGGAGGTCCCATGAGTACGGTGCCGCAGCTTCACGCCGGGGGCGCTGCCGCGGCGGCCTTCCTCTGGGACGATCCGCTGTGCCTCGAGGACCAGCTCACCGAAGACGAGAGGATGATCCGGGACGCCGCGCGGAACTACGCCCGGGATCGGCTCCAGCCGCGCATCGTCGACGCCTACGCCAATGAGACGACCGACCGGGCCATTTTCACCGAGATGGGCGACCTCGGCCTGCTCGGCGTGACCCTGCCGGAACAATACGGCGGCGCCGCCGCCTCCTACGTGGCCTATGGCCTCGTGGCGCGGGAAGTCGAGCGCGTCGATTCGGGCTATCGGTCGATGATGAGCGTCCAGTCCTCGCTCGTGATGTATCCGATCCATGCTTACGGGGACGAGGGCCAGCAGCGCAAATACCTGCCGAAGCTGGCGTCGGGCGAATGGATCGGCTGCTTCGGCCTCACCGAGCCCGAGGCCGGCTCCGATCCCGGCGGGATGCAGACGCGGGCCGAGAAGGTCGGCAGCCGCTTCCGCATCAGCGGCGCCAAGATGTGGATCTCCAACGCGCCGATCGCGGACGTCTTCGTCGTCTGGGCCAAGTCGGCCGCGCATGGCGATGCGATCCGGGGCTTCGTGCTGGAGAAAGGCATGAAGGGGCTTTCCGCGCCGAAGATCGAGGGGAAGCTTTCGCTCCGCGCCTCGGTTACGGGCGAGATCGTCATGGAGGGGGTCGAGGTCGGCGAGGATGCGCTGCTGCCGAACGTCTCCGGCCTCAAGGGTCCATTCGGCTGCCTCAACCGGGCCCGCTACGGCATCTCCTGGGGCGTCATGGGGGCGGCCGAGGACTGCTGGCACCGGGCGCGCGACTATACGCTGGATCGCCGGCAGTTCGGACGCCCGCTCGCCCAGACCCAGTTGGTGCAGAAGAAGCTCGCCGACATGCAGACCGAAATCGCGCTCGGCCTCCAGGCCTCGCTGCGGGTGGGACGCCTCTTCGACGCGGGCCGCGTCGCGCCCGAGATGATCTCGCTGGTCAAGCGCAATAATTGCGGCAAGGCGCTCGACGTCGCCCGGCAGGCGCGCGACATGCACGGCGGCAACGGCATCATGGGCGAATATCACGTGATGCGCCACGCCCAGAACCTCGAGACCGTCAACACCTACGAGGGGACCCACGACGTGCACGCGCTGATCCTCGGCCGCGCGCAGACCGGCCTCCAGGCGTTCTTCTGATCGATGGACGGCGAGCGTCCCGCCGATCCGGCCAAGCCCCTCGCGGGGGTCAAGGTTCTGGAACTCGCCCGCGTCCTGGCGGGCCCGTGGATGGGGCAGATGCTGGCGGACCTCGGCGCCGACGTCGTCAAGGTCGAGCGGCCCGGGACGGGCGACGACACTCGCGAGTGGGGGCCGCCCTTCGTCGCCGCGGGGGACGGCGGCCATCTGTCGGCGGCCTATTTCCACGGCGCCAACCGCGGCAAGCGCTCGATCACGGCCGAGTTCGACACGCCCGAGGACCGCGCGCTCGTCTCGCGCCTCGCCTCCCACGCGGATGTGCTGATCGAGAACTTCAAGGTCGGCGGCCTCGCGAGACATGGGCTCGACTATGCGAATTTGCGAACGATCAACCCCAGGCTGATCTATTGCTCGGTGACCGGCTTCGGGCAGAACGGTCCCTACCGGCACCGTGCCGGCTACGACTTCATGATTCAGGCCATGGGCGGGATCATGGATCTCACCGGTGCGCCGAATGGCGAGCCGCAGAAGATCGGCGTCGCCTACGCGGACATCTTCACCGGCCTCTACGGCGTCGTCGGGATCCTCGCGGCTCTGCGACGGCGCGACAGGACCGGGGCAGGGGGCCACGTCGACATGGCCCTTCTCGACACGCAGGTCGGTGTTCTCGCCAACCAGGCCATGAACTACCTCGTGTCCGGCGACACGCCGCGGCGCCTCGGCAACGCGCATCCCAACATCGTGCCCTATCAGGTTTTCCCTGTTGCGGACGGCCATGTCGTGGTGGCGGTCGGCAACGACGGGCAGTTCGCCCGCTTCGTCGCGGCGCTCGGGGCGGCCCATCTCGCCACCGACACCCGCTTCTTGACCAACCCTTTGCGGGTCGAGCATCGCCGCGCCCTGGTGCCGGCGTTGACGGCCCTGACCCTGGCCGTGACGCGCCGGGACCTCTTGGAGACGTTGGAAAGGGAAGGAGTGCCCTGCGGTCCGATCAACACGGTCGAGGACGTGTTCGCCGACCCGCACGTCCTGGCGCGGGGACTGCGGATCGACCTCGCGAGCCCGTCCGCCGCCACAGGTTACGTCCCAGGCGTCGCGTCGCCGATCGTGCTCGATGGCGAGCGGCTCACCGCGGGCCGGTCTTCACCGCAGCTTGGCGAGCACCAGGCCGATGTCATCGCGGATCCCGCCTGGGGCGGCTGACCGCCGGCAAACGCCCGGCGGCGAGCGTCCGCGTATTGAAGCGACGTCGCATGTCGGAGCCTTGATAGCATCGGCGGCCAAGCTCGTTTAGACGTGAGCATCTGAGTGTCCGCACCAACACCGGGACTAATCATGACGACGGGCAAAGACGTTCTGGGGCTGCTTCGCTCTCGAAAACCGGGTTTCAGCCTGCCGGGTGCGTTCTACACGGACCCGGACGTGCACGGGGTCGATCTCGATCGGATCTTCTACAAGGAGTGGCTCTTCGCCGGCCACGACTGCGAGATCGCGACACCCGGCGACTATCTCACCTTGCAGATCGGCGCCTATCCTGTCCTCGTGGTGCGCGGAGTCGACGGCCGGATCAGCGCTTTTCACAATTCTTGTCGGCATCGCGGCTCTCGCGTCTGCACGGCCGATCACGGCAAGGCGAAGCGGCTCGTCTGCCCCTATCACCAATGGTCTTACGACCTCGATGGCCGGCTTGCCCGTGCGCGCCACATGCCGGACGATTTCGACAAATCCCCCTTCGGTCTGAAGCCCGTGCACTGCCGCTCGGTCGGCGGATACGTGTTCGTCTGCGTCGGCGAGGCGGTGCCCCCGTGGGAGCCTTTCGCCGCCGCCGCGGCGCCCTACCTCGTGCCGCACCGGCTCACCGAAGCCAAGGTCGCGTTCGAGAGCACCATCGTCGAGAATGGCAACTGGAAGCTCGTCTGGGAAAACAACCGCGAGTGCTTCCATTGCGCCGCCAACCATCCGGAACTCTGTCGCACGTTCCCCGAAACTCCGACGGTCGCGGGCGGCCCGACCGCGCTGTCGGACCCGACGCTTCTGGCGCATTGGCGCAAGCTCGAAAGCGAAGGGTTGCCGAGCGCCTTTAGGCTTTCGCCCGAGGGGCAGCACCGCCTCAGCCGCATGCCGCTCCTCGACGAGGCGGTCAGCTATACGATGTCGGGTCGCGCCGCCGTGCGTCGGCCTCTTTCCGACGATGTGCGATCCGCGAACATCGGCACGCTGCTGATGTTCCATTATCCGAGCACGTGGAACCATGTGCTCGGGGACCACGCGATTTCGTTCCGGGTTCTTCCGCTCTCCGCGACGCAGACGCAGGTGACCACCAAGTGGCTGGTGCACAAGGATGCGGTCGAAGGCGTCGATTACGATCTCGACGAACTGACGCACGTCTGGCTCGCGACGAACGATCAGGATCGCGGGGTCGTCGAGGAGAATCAGCGCGGTATCCTGTCGCCCGCCTACGAACCCGGGCCTTATTCGCCCGAACACGAATCGGGCGTCGTTCAGTTCGTGCAATGGTATTGCACCACCCTCGAGCAGGCGCTCGGCGAAGCCAGACCGTCCCTCAGCCGGGTTGCCTGATCTTTCCGTAGCCGCCGAGTCCTGGGCCACCTAAGTCTCAGCTCAGAGTGGGGCGCCAAACTCTGGTCAGTCGAACTCGGAGCGGTGATCGTACGTCCGGAGGTGGAGCCATGTATTATGCTGCTTACGGCGGGTATGGATATGCAACCTACAACTACGGTTACGGATACAGTTCCCCTGGAGTATCGTACGACTATCAATACTATGCCTATGGTGCTTACTATGGGTACGGGTACGGGGGGTACTACGGCTATGGGTACGGGTACGGCTATGGCGGGTACTACGGCTATGGCGTCTATTACGGGAGCTATTACGGCCGTTTTGGCTACGATATTTACGGAAATCTGTACGGCTTCGGCTATGCCGCCTACGGTTACTCCGGGGATCCGGGCTTCTATGCCGGCGGTTACTACTATAGCTATGGCGTGACGACCGGGTCGTATGGGAGAGCCGGCGGCGATTATGCTTACGGCGGCTATGGGTTCAATGCCTATTACGGAGCTTTTGCCTGAGTTCAGCCCGCACCCGGCTGCACGAGCTTCCTCTAGCCGGCGCCGCGTTCCAGAGGCTCACGCGTCCTTCAGCAGGCGAAGCGCGTCGTAGACGGCCGCGTGGATGTTGCGGGACGCGACGGCATCGCCGATGCGCCACAGGATGAAGCGGCCCGCGGCATTTGCCTCGACCCTCTGGGGCTGGTTGCCGATAAGCGCGGCGTGGTCGATCTCGCCAAGGTTGCTCGACAGCGGCTTCAGCGCGAAATAGAGGTCGTCGAGCGGCAACGTGCCGTGTTCGACGACGATCTGGTCGGCCTGTTTCTCGATGTGCCGCCGTCCGTATTCGTCGAAGAACGTGCCGACCAGCCGATTGCCGTCGCGCCGCACGTGCTCGAGCCGCAGGTTCAACGTCGTGACCACATCGTGTTTCGCGAAGGATTTCAAGTAGGCCGGATAGCTGGTTCCACCCACGTCCGGCGCCACGATGCGCTCCGGCGTGACGATCTCGAGCCTCGCACCCGCCTCGGCGATGAATTCGGCCGCGGTCATGCCCGGATGGGCGCCGTTGTCGTCATAGAGCAGAACCTGCTCGCCGGGCTTGGCCGTGCCCGTCAGGATGTCCCAGCTCGTCGTGACCAGATCCTCGCCGGCATCGAGGAATGAGGTGTGGGGGAGACCGCCGGTCGCCACGACCACGATGTCCGGCGATTCTTGCATGATATCATCTTGTTCTGCGTAAGTGCCGAATCGGAAGGTGACGTCGTGGCGCGCGCATTCGGCCATGCGCCAGTCGATGATCCCCATGATCTCGCGGCGGCGCTTGAGCCCGGCGGTGACGAGCACCTGCCCGCCGGGTCTGTCGCCCGCCTCGAAGACCACGACCTCGTGGCCCCTCGCGGCCGCCACGCGCGCGGCTTCGAGGCCCCCGGGTCCGGCGCCCACCACGACGACCTTGTTGCGCGGGCCCGCCGATCGTCGGACCACATGGGGCATGGTAGCCTCACGGCCCGTCGCGGCGTTGTGGATGCAGAGCGCCTGGCCGCCGTAGATCGAGTCGATGCAATAGGCCATGCCGACACAGGGGCGAATCTCGTGCTCGCGTCCTTCCGCGATCTTGAGGGCGATGTGCGGATCCTCCAGCAGGTCCCGAGCGCGCAGCAGGACTTCACGCGCGCGGACGTCGTCGGCCTCGGTCCCGGCCTCGTCGTCGGCGATCTCGTAGATGCCG
>CAXSEU010000202.1:0-6775 GCA_964236485.1 uncultured Lichenihabitans sp.
GCTCCTTCTCCTTGCGGGAAGGTGCCCTGAGCATCGCCAAACTCGGCAAACTGGCGGCTGCGGACCGGATGCCGGCTTTGGCCATCACGGACACCAACAACCTCTTCGGTGCGCTCGAATTCTCCGAGAAGATGGCCAAGGAGGGCATTCAGCCGATCATTGGGCTGCAGCTGACGGTGGACTTCGGCGACGGCGCCGTGTTCGGGCGGGATGTCGCAAGGGCGGCCCGCGGCTCTGTCGTTCTGCTCGCCGCAACGTCGGACGGATACGCCAATCTGATGCGGCTGGCCTCGCAGGCCTATGTGGCCCCGGCGCCTGGGGATATGCCGCACATTGCCTTCGATCGCCTGGGTCCGAATGCCGCGGGTTTGATCGCGCTGACCGGAGGGCCCTCCGGCGCCGTCGACCGCGTCCTGGCGCTCGGCCGCCCTGAAGCCGCCTTCGAGAGGGTGCGACGGCTCGAGCAATGTTTCGGCCTTTCGAACCTCTATGTCGAGATGCAGCGGCACGGTCTCGCCGAGGAACGCGCTGTCGAGCCGCAGCTCATCGACTTGGCGATCAGGCGGTCGCTGCGGCTGGTTGCCACCAACGAGCCGTTCTTCGGCGCCCTGTCGGATCATGAAGCCCATGACGCGCTGATCTGCATCGCCGAGGGCATGGTCATCGGTTCCCCGAACCGCCGCCAGTTGACACCCGAGCACCGGTTCAAGACCCGGGCCGAAATGCAGCATCTCTTCGCCGATCTGCCGGAGGCGACGCGCCACACCGTGGACATCGCCCTGCGCTGCTGCTACCGGCCGCAAACCCGCAAGCCGATCCTGCCGAACTACACCTCGGCCGACGGGACGCCGCTAGACGCGGAGAGCACGCTGCGCGAGCAGGCCCTGGCCGGGTTGTCGGCGCGCCTCGCGGCAACCGGCGCCGCGCCGGGCTTTGTGGAGGCGGATTACCGGGAGCGGCTGGCCTTCGAACTCGGCGTCATCGCCCGGATGAAGTTCCCGGGCTACTTTCTCATCGTCGCCGATTTCATCAGATGGGCTAAGGACCAGGGCATCCCGGTGGGGCCGGGGCGCGGTTCGGGCGCGGGTTCCCTTGTCGCCTACGCCCTGACGATCACCGATCTCGATCCGATGCGGTTCGGCCTCCTGTTCGAGCGCTTCCTCAATCCCGAGCGGGTCTCGATGCCGGACTTCGACATCGATTTCTGCCAGACCCGCCGCGACGAGGTGATCGCCTACGTGCGGCAGCGCTATGGCGCCGACCGCGTCGCGCAGATCATCACCTTCGGCTCTTTCCTGGCCCGCGGCGTGCTGCGCAACGTCGGCCGCGTCCTCGAAATGCCTCTTGGTCAGGTGGACAAGCTCGCCAAGCTCGTGCCTCAGAACCCGGCCAATCCGGTCACGCTGGCGCAGGCAATCGAGGGTGAGCCCAGGCTGCAGGAAGCCGGGGAGGCCGACGAGCGGGTGGCCCGGCTGCTGAAGATTTCGAGGAGCCTCGAAGGGCTCTACTCCAACGCCTCCACCCATGCGGCCGGGATCGTCATCGGCGACCGGCCGCTCGACCAACTTGTGCCGCTCTATCGCGACCCGAAGTCCGACATGCCGGCAACTCAGTTCAACATGAAGTGGGTCGAGCCCGCCGGCTTGGTGAAGTTCGACTTTCTGGGCCTCAAAACCCTGACCGTGCTGGAGACCTGCCTCAAGCTTCTCAAGCAACGCGGCGTGTCGCTCGATCTTACGACGGTTCCGCTCGACGATCCGAAGACCTACGCCATGCTGGGCCGCGGCGAGACGGTCGGCGTGTTCCAAGTGGAAAGCGCCGGCATGCGCAAGGCGCTCGTCGAAATGCGAGCCGATCGCCTCGAGGACATCATCGCCCTTGTGGCGCTCTATCGGCCGGGTCCGTTGGCCAACATCCCGGTCTATTGCGCGAGGAAGCTCGGCGAGGAGATCGCCGAATACCCTCATCCCAAGCTCGAAGCCGTGCTCAAGGAAACCCACGGGGTCATCATCTACCAGGAACAGGTGATGCAGGCGGCCCAGATGCTGTCCGGCTATTCACTCGGCGAGGCCGACATGCTGCGCCGCGCCATGGGCAAGAAGATCAAGTCCGAGATGGACGCCCAGCGGGCCCGCTTCGTCGAGGGCGCGGTCGAACGCGACATACCGAAAGCCAAGGCCGACGAGATCTTCGACCTGCTGGCCAAATTCGCCGACTACGGCTTCAACAAGAGCCATGCCGCCGCCTATGCGTTGATCTCGTATCAAACCGCTTACCTCAAGGCGAACCATCCCGTCGAGTTCATCGCGGCGTCGATGACGCTCGACAAATCCAACACCGACAAATTGGCGGAATTCCGCAACGAGGCGCACCGGCTCGGCATCCAGGTCGAGCCGCCGTCGATCAACGGGTCGGGGATCGACTTCGATGTCTCGGCCGGCCCGGCAGGGGGCCGGATCCACTATGCGCTATCGGCCGTCAAGGGCGCCGGCGAGGCCCAGGTCGCCTCCATCGTTGCGGCGCGTGGCGCGACCCCGTTCCCCTCCCTCGCGGATTTCGCAGCTCGCATCAACCCGCGCGAGGTCAACAAGAAGGTGCTCGAGAGTCTCGCGGCCGCCGGCGCCTTCGACGACATCGAGCCGGATCGAGGCAGAGCCTTCGCGGCCATGGAGCCGGTGCTCGGCCTTGCTAATAGTCTGCATGGCGAGCGGCAAGCCGGGCAGGGCGCCATGTTCGGCGGCGGCGATGCGCCTCAACTGCGCATCTCCAAGGGCGCGGCTTGGCCCGCGGCCGAGCGGCTGCGGCGGGAGTTCGACGCCGTCGGCTTCTTCCTTTCGGGTCATCCGCTCGACGACTACGCCCGCGTCCTCGACCGGTTGAAGGTCGAAAAGTGGGTCGATTTCGCCAGGACCGTCAAAGGGGGGGCGGCCGGAGCGAGGCTGGCCGCCACGGTGCTCGACCGCAACGAACGTCGCACCAAATCCGGCAACAAGATCGGCATCGTGAACCTCTCCGACTCGACCGGCCAATATGAAGCCATCATGTTCCAAGAAACGCTAAACGCCCATCGGGACCTTTTCGAAAAAGGTGCAGCGGTGCTGCTCGATGTGCAGGCGAGCGCGGAGGGGGACGAGATCCGCGTACGCATCCTCAAGGCCGAAGCCCTCGAGGCGGCGGCCTGCCGGATCGGCAAGGGGCTCAAGATCCGTGTCAAGGATGAGACGCCGTTGCGCTTCATCGCGGAGCGGCTGAGCCGCCAGGGCGACGGCGAGATATCCGTGATCGTACCCTTTGCCGGGGGAGCGAGCGAAGTCGAGGTCCGACTGTCGGACCGCTTTGCCATCTCACCCGAGGTGGCGAAGGGGTTGCGCACCATCGGAGGTGTGGAGCAGGTAGAGAACGTTTAGCAGGCTGCTGAAAAGGGCCAGGTTTTCGGGCTCCTCACATGATCCACTCTTTATGCTGGAGCAGGAGGAGCGAGGGCACGCCGTATCGATGTGCGAGGGCCACCCCCTGACGAGCGAAGACGATCTGATCGCCCGATATTTCGCCCCGATCGCCGGTCTAGGGGGGCTGGGATTGCGCGACGCTGTAGCGGTGGTGCCAGAAGCACCCGGCCGGGATCAGGTGGCAACGGCGGACGCCCTCGTGGCCGG
The DNA here is from genome assembly GCA_964236485.1 of uncultured Lichenihabitans sp. GTDB lineage: Bacteria > Pseudomonadota > Alphaproteobacteria > Rhizobiales > Beijerinckiaceae > Lichenihabitans. Next base: position 3,657 of record CAXSEU010000202.1, read on the forward strand.
CGTGCACTTCTTCGCCGACGACCCGCCGCGGTCGATCGCCCGCAAAGGCCTCGGAGTGAACCTGTCCGATCTCGCCGCCAAGGGCGCCGTCCCGCAGGGCTTCCTCCTGGCCCTGGCGCTGCCGGCCGGCTGGACCGACACTTGGCTCGCCGAGTTCGCGGCCGGTCTCGCCGGGACGGCGTCGGCCTTCGGATGTCCTCTACTCGGCGGCGATACGGTGCGCACGCCCGGTCCGCTGATCCTCTCGATAACGGCGCTCGGCACGGTGCCGCGGGGCCACATGGTGCCGCGCACCGGCGCCCGCCCGGGTGATCGCCTCTATGTGACGGGATCGATCGGGGATGCCGCCTTGGGTCTTCGGCTGCGCCTCGACCAGCAGGGCGATTTCGCCGTTCTCGACGACGAGGCGCGCCGCTATCTTCTCGATCGCTACCTTCATCCGCAGCCGCGGCTCGCTCTCGCAGAGGCGCTGCTGCGGCACGCGGGCGCAGCCATGGATGTTTCGGACGGCCTCGTGGGAGACCTCCGCAAGATGATGCGAGCCTCCGGAACATCGGCGGACGTCGATCTCGCTCGGGTTCCGCTGTCGGCTGCCGCCAGGGTGCTCATTGCCATGGTGCCCGATCTTTTCGTGACCGCGGTCACGGGCGGGGACGACTATGAAGTTCTGGCCTCGGTCCCGCTGCCTGCCGCAGCCGCCTTCGAGACCGATGCGCGTCGCGCGGGGATCGAAGTGACCGCGATCGGTCTCGTGACGTCCTCAGACCTGCCGCCACGCTTTCGTGACGGCCATGGGCATGATGTGACCTTCGAGCGGGGCTCGTTCAGCCACTTCTGAGCGGCTCGAGAGACATTGCGTCGAAGCAACGCGCCCCGTGCGCCGGGAACACCGACCAGTTCGCCGGGCATTGACCGGTTGACTTGGCGAAAGGCAGAACCGATGCGGACCACATCAGGATCGAGGCGATCAGCGACACTTCGCTTTGCGTCCGCAGCGTTGCTCGTGGGACTGGCGCTCCAGCCCGCGATAGCCATGGCCGGAGGCGGCGGAGGTGGCGCAGGCGCAGGTGGCAGCGGGGCAGGTGGCGGTAGCCGCGGCGGCGGGCCGGGGGGCAGTGGTAATCCGGGCTCGGGCGGGCGGGCATCGGACGGGTTCGGCGCAGCGGCACGCGGGAGCGTCGAAAGCCCGTCGGGAGGCAATCTGTTCCAGCGCGGCAGCGGTGGACGGCGCGGCAGGTCCACTCCGGCTGGTAGCGTCGCCACGTCTCCGGCGGTCGCGCCCTACGCAGGCCGGCGGCGGTACGACTCGGGTGGCGATTCCAAGGACATCGACTGCCGATACTTCGACAACGCCCGGAAAAGGCCCGAATGCTGAACCGGCAGAACTCCACGCTCTACCTGTAGAACGCCCGCGCGGCGGCTTCGGGATCGGCGGCCGCCATGATGGCGCTGACAACAGCCAAGCCATCTGCGCCCTCCTGCATCAGAGGAGCGGCATCGGCCGCCTTGATGCCACCGATGGCGAGGACAGGCTTCTGTGTCATCCGGCGCAGGCGAGCGAAACCCGCGACGCCGAACGGGGTCGAGACATCCCGCTTCGTCTGTTGTGGATGGATCGGGCCGATCCCGAGATAATCGGCCGAGGCCGCATCGGGGCGCCTCATCTGGGCCTCGTCGGTGATCGACAGACCGATCAGTTTGCCGGGCCCGATCAGTGCCCGGACGGCCTCGACCGGCATGTCGGACTGGCCGACATGGACGCCGTCGGCATCGACCGCGAGGGCGACGTCGACCCTGTCGTTGACGATCAGCGGCACTCCGCTCCCCGCGAGCAGCGCCTTGAGGGCCTGGGCACGCCCGATGAACTCTCGCGTGGTCGCGTCTTTCTCCCTGAGTTGCACCATCGTGACGCCGCCGCGCACCGCCGCGGCAACGATTCCGACGAGCGCCCGATCGCGGGAAAGCTGCCGGTCGGTGACGAGGCACAGACGATAGATGCCCGCCGCTTTCACGCCGCGACCAGGTGCTCAAGAACCTCGGTCTCGCCCACCGATGCCAGCCGGTCGACGAAGGCCACGCGGAACAGCCCGGGGAACTTGGCGTCTTCCTCGGCGAGCTGCCCGGCGATGCCGACGTGAGCGACCGCCGCCGAGGCCGCGGCAAAGGGCTCGGTCACGGCGCAATAGGCCGCCGTCAAAGCCGAAAGCGAGCAGCCGATGGCGGTCACCAGCGTCATCAAACTGGAGCCGTTGCCAAATCGAAGCATGCGGGATCCATCGGTGACGATGTCGATCTCGGCCGTGGCCATCACCGTGCAGCCGAGCGTTCTCGCAAGCCGGCCCGCGACCTCGGCCGCCTCTTCGGCGGAATTGCCGCTGTCGACGCCTTTGCCGAGAGACGCCGCCGCGTCAAGCCCCGAGATTTTCGCGACGGCCAGGATCTCGGAAGCGTTGCCGCGAATCACCGAGGGACGATGTTCCAGCAGTTTAGCGACCGTGGCGTTGCGAAAGGTGGTCGCGCCGACGCCGACCGGGTCCAGCACCCATGGCTTCTTGCGCCGGTCGGCGCCGCGCGCCGCCGCTTCCATGCTGGTCGCCCAGGGGGACGACAGGGTGCCGATGTTGATCGCGAGAGCGTCGATCAGCGCGCCGAACTCCTCGATTTCCTCGGGCGCGTGGACCATGGCCGGGGAGGCGCCGGCCGCCAGCAGGGCGTTGGCGACGATGTCCATCGAGACGAAGTTCGTGATGTTCTGCACCAGGGGGCGACGCTCGCGCAGCGCCGCCATGTCGTCACCGATCTGCCGCGCCGTCTCGACACGTTGAGCTTCGGACATCTCCTCGTCCACGCGACACTCCTTCCGATCCGCCCCCTGCCTTGCCTCGTGCTCTAGCAGCCCGGGGCCCGGTTTGCCATCGCGGGTCCGTGCATCTCGGGCAGATTGCGGAGGGGGGTTGTTTCTGGCAAAGACAAAGGCGGAAACGTGGCGACGATCGCAGCGGCGAACGCCTGGTGAGAACAAAAGCAGCGCCGCCAAGGAGGGCTGAATTTTCATGAATCCAATGTTGCTCATACTTCTCACGGGCTTGCTGGCGGTTGGCTACGGAGTCGTGACCATC
>CAXSEU010000203.1:0-269 GCA_964236485.1 uncultured Lichenihabitans sp.
CCTGCCAAGCCGGTCTCGGCATCACGGCCTTGCTTCTCGCCGTGCCGCTCTGGGCAGCCCTCCTTCATCAGGCTTTCGCCATGGTGGTGCTCGGCGCAGCGGTGTTGCACCGCCGGCGCCTTTCCGTGAGCGGCGTCTATTCGCCGCCGGCGGCCGCCAAGGCGGCGACGTCGAGGCGCCGCCATAGCCGGCGGTCTCGCCGGGCCCGACCGACCGGACCTGCACGATCCGCGCCTCCAGCCTGACGATCCCCGCCATCGGATTGGCCC
>CAXSEU010000203.1:279-5461 GCA_964236485.1 uncultured Lichenihabitans sp.
AAGGCCTGATCGAGGTCGGCGATGATATCCGCCACATCTTCGATGCCAATGGACAGGCGCACCGTGTCGGGACCGGCGCCGGCGACGACCTTCTGCTCGTCGCTCAGCTGCCGATGCGTCGTCGAGGCCGGGTGGATCACCAGCGATCGCGTGTCACCGACATTGGCAAGATGCGAGAAAAGCTTCACGCTGCTCACGAAGCCGACGCCGGCCTCGTAGCCGCCTTTGAGGGCGAATGTGAAAACGGCGCCAGCCCCCCTGGGGCAGTATTTCTGGGCCAACGTGTAATAGGGGTCCGACTCCAAACCCGGATAGCTGACGGCCGAGACGGCCGGGTGCCGGGAGAGATATCTGGCCACCGCCAGGGCGTTGTCCGAGTGGCGCTGCATGCGCAGCGGCAGCGTCTCGATCCCGGTGAGGATCATGAAGGCGTTGAAGGGCGAGAGCGAAGGCCCGAGGTCGCGCAGGCCCAGCACCCGTGCCGCGATGGCGAAGGCGAAATTGCCGAAGGTCTCCCCAAGCACCATGCCGGCGTAGTCGGACCGCGGCTCCGAGAGGGCAGGGTAGCGCTTGTCGGCAAGCCAGTCGAAGGTGCCGCCGTCGACGATGAGCCCGGCGATCGAATTGCCGTGGCCGCCCAGAAACTTCGTCGCCGAATGGACGACGATGTGGGCACCGTGCTCGAGCGGCCGGATCAGGTAGGGCGACGCCAGGGTATTGTCGACGATCAGCGGCACACGCGCCTTGTCGGCGATGGCCGCGATGGCCGCGATATCGGTGATGACGCCGCCGGGGTTCGAGATCGACTCGATGAAGATCGCCTTGGTTTTCGGGCCCAGGGCGGCCTCGAAAGTGCCGAGGTCGTTCGGATCCGCCCATTTGACCTGCCAGCCGAACTTCTTGAACGAATGATTGAACTGGTTGATCGACCCGCCGTAGAGCTTGCGCGATGCGATGAACTCGTCGCCCGGCTCCATGAGGGTGTGGAAGACGATCTGCTGCGCCGCATGGCCGGACGCCACCGCGAGCCCGGCGGTGCCTCCCTCCAGCGCGGCAATCCGTTCTTCCAGCACCGCGCAGGTCGGGTTGGTGATGCGGGAATAGATGTTGCCGAAGGCCTGCAGTCCGAACAGCGAGGCGGCATGGTCGACATCGTCGAAGACGAAGGACGTCGTCTGGTAGATCGGCGTGGCCCGCGCGCCGGTCGAGGCATCCGGCTGTGCGCCGGCGTGGATGGCGAGCGTGGCGAAGCCCGGCTCCCGTTCAGCGTTCTGATCCTGCGTCATGAACTCCGTCCCCTCGAGTAGGCGGCGGTTCGGCTCGCCCCGTTCCTCACGGGCTGAGTTGTGACAGATTTTCGTGCCGTCTTGAAGCCGCCGATTACACCCGCCGCATCGCGCCGAAAGTGGCTTCGAAATGCATTCTCGGCTTCAAGACCCAATTACGGGCTCTTGTTGGCTGGGTCGTCCGGCAGTGGTAGTCCCGGCTTCCAATGGGCCGCCAGCGCGTTGCCTTTAGCCAGCTGCTCTGTCGAAAGTGTTGCCACGATCACCAATCTGTTTCTATTGAAAGAAGGTTCTCTCGAGGCTGCCAGGAGGATAAGGGCGTAGGCGATCACAGGGTTGCGCGGGAGGCCGTCGCCGCGCATATACTGAAGAGCCAACGTGTTGAGTGCCCAGGGATCTCCTTGCGCGGCTGCCTTGCGCAGCCAAGCTACAGCTTGGTGCGTGTCTTGTTCAACGCCGCGCCCTCTACGGTACGCCTCTGCAAGATTGATTTCGGCCCCTGCTGTCCCGCGAGCGGCTTCCTCGATTAATATACGCGTTGCCGCGCGAGCGAGCTCCGCAGCGCGATCTGCATCTTGGCGAACGCCAACGCCGATCGCGTACAATTCCGCCAACCGCTGTTTAGCCTGCCAAACCCCATGAGCGGCTGCCTTAGTGTACCAAACAATCGCTTGGCCGAGATTCGCTCCACTAGTGCCGCGATGAAATTCGTTCTTCAGTATTCCAGAAATCTCATACGCGCGCCCGAGACGATATTCAGCCTGAATATTCCCACTGTCCGCTAAGGGCATGTACTCCGCGATGGCAGATTTAAAATCGCCGGCTTTGAATGCCTCATTTCCTTCTCTCAAACCCGCAAACGCTCCATACGTCAACAAAAACAACATCGCAAAGGTGACCGAAAGCGATGAGATCAATTTGCTAGCATTAGACATCATCTTAGTATCCTATTTTATAGTGTTCTGTTTGCAGGAATAGGAACAATTCTGGCACGCCTGTACAGCCGATGAAGGTGCCGACCGCGACGAAATAGAAGGTTGCCGTCAGGCCGATCTCGGTATCGGTAAAACCGAGGCTGTTCCTATCCTTGAGCACGCCGGCAACGGCACCCGCGAGGGTGACTTCGAGCCCATCGAGCACCCAGGTGATGCCGAGCGCCACCACGATCAACCAATGTCAGCCGCTCCACGGCAGCCGGTCGAGCTGGGACGGCACATCGGTCTCAATCCACTGTTCTTCTGCGCTTGCGGGCATGGGGAGGTATGGCAGCTGAGGGGGCCAGCGCACCCTTCGAACCGCGTCAACGTCGAGCACGCGAGGGAAGCAGCATCGGGCAAATAAAACTGCTGTTAAACGGCACGAATAGAATCCAATGAGATGGCGTTTGAGACAGCGCATACCTGGAAGGGCCGTGGAGCGGCCCACTGCCTTCAGCGGGGGCGCTGGCACCGCAGCGATGAGAGCTGCACCTGCCAAAGCAGCCCTTGCGCCTGAAGCGCCCACAACATATCGGATGTTTGCCGCTTAAGAGCTTTGCTTCTCGGTTTCCTGCACGTACTGCCGCAGCACGCGGTTGATCTCGGTCTGATAGCCGCCGCTTGCGGCATGTTCCTTGAACCAAGCCAGCACATCAGCATCCAATCTGATCGTCACGGGCCCCTTACGAGGTCGGTAGAAGCTTCCGCGACGGGCGTGTGTCCAGCTCTCAGCGGGAGCTTCTGGGATGTCCACGATGTCGATCTGATCGTCTGGAACCGCAGCCAACCTGCCAAGTCTGTCAAGGTCATCAGGGGTAAGGGTTCTACTACTCATAACGCTTCCTTTCATGAGGGGTTGCCTTTCGTGCGCCTATGATGCGAACCTCCTCTTCATCATCGCCATCAGGGTAGGTGTGGACAACCAGCAGGATCGCGACAGGACCCACTATTCCGATGGCATGCCACCGCTGCTCTCCGTCTATGAACCGATCCGGTACGATGAGGCATAAAGGGTCGTCGAAGACACGTTCCGCCATTTCGAATGAAACGCCGTGCTTGGTGAGGTTCCTCCGCGCCTTCTCCTCGTCCCACACAAATCTCACTGGAGCCTCGTACGCACCTTTATTGAGCCAGTCGAACACACAAACCTCAGGCTAACGCCCCAGCATCCGTCTCTGCACCCCGCCGGTCGCGAGCTTCGGGGTTTTGGCACTGATGATGCGCGAGTTTATACCGCTCCAGCCGATCTCGCCCGAGAGCCGGCCGAACTCGATCTTGGGGCAGCGGTTCATCACGACCTTCAGACCCTCGGCCTCGGCTCGCGCCGCGGCTTCGTCGTTGCGCACCGTCAACTGCATCCAGATGACCTTGGGCTTCGGCAACAAGGCCAGGGCTTCGTCCACAATGGCGCTTGCGGCCTCGCTGTTGCGGAAGATGTCGACCATGTCGACCGGCTCCGGCACGTCGCGGAGGCTGCCGAAGACCGGCCGATCGAGGATCGTCTTGCCGGTCAAACCCGGGTTGATCGGAAACACGCGGTAGCCGTGCTGAAGGAGGTAGCGCAGCACGGCCCAGGAGGGTCGCGCCTGATTGGCCGAGGCGCCGACGAGCGCAACTGTCCTCACGCCGGCGAGGATGGCCTTGATGTCGGCGTCAGCGTAACGGTCAGGCGTCAAAACGGGTTCTCCGTCCGGATATGCGGCGGTATCATTGTACCGCATGCCTCAAAGCAATGATTTCTATTCGGGTTTTCGGGTTGTCCGGGCCTAAACTCTTGACCGTCGCGGCGCGGCCGCCTATGAGGCGCTTGCGACGCTCCTTCCAACGAGGGCGCGTTCTCAACGCACCGGATTTTTACTGCCCATGTTTGGTAACACTCATTCGACGAAGACGGCGGACATTGAGAAGAACTGGACGCTGATCGATGCCAAGGGGCTCGTGGTCGGACGTCTCGCGACCTTGATCGCCATGCGGCTTCGCGGCAAGCACAAAGCGACCTTCACGCCCCACATGGATGATGGCGATCACATCGTCGTCGTCAATGCCGACCAGGTGGTCCTCACCGGCCGCAAGCGCGAGCAAAAGGTCTATTATCATCACACAGGATATCCGGGCGGGATCAAGGAACGATCCGCCAAGTTCATCCTGGAAGGCCGTTTTCCCGAGCGCGTCCTCGAAAAGGCGGTCGAACGCATGCTCCCGCGCGGTCCGCTGGGGCGCAGGCAACTCGGCAACCTGCGGGTCTACAAGGGCGCCAGCCATCCGCATGAAGCGCAGCAGCCCGTCACGCTTGACGTCGCGGCGCTCAATTCCAAGAACACACGGAGGGCCTGATGGCCGAGATCCTTTCGTCCCTGCAGGACCTCAGGTCCTCCCCGGTATCATCCGAGCCCGCGGGTCCGGTTTACGTGCAGAAGCTCGACGCCCAAGGCCGCGCCTACGCGACCGGCAAGCGCAAGGACGCCGTGGCGCGTGTCTGGATCAAGCCGGGCTCCGGCAAGATCACGGTCAACGATCGGGCATTCGAAGTCTATTTCGCCCGTCCGGTGCTGCGCATGATCGTTCAGCAGCCGCTGAACATCGTCAGCCGCAACCGGCAATACGATCTCGTCGTCACGGTGGCGGGCGGCGGCCTTTCGGGTCAGGCGGGCGCGGTGCGGCACGGCCTTTCCAAAGCCCTGACCTGCTATGAGCCGGAACTGCGGGCCGTGCTGAAGCGGGAGGGCTTCCTCACCCGTGACGCCCGGGTCGTCGAACGGAAGAAATATGGGCGTAAGAAGGCTCGCCGGTCGTTCCAGTTTTCCAAGCGTTGATCCTGGTCATCGCAGGATAGGAAAAGCGGCTTCGGCCGCTTTTTTCTTTGGTGGATAGGTAGCACGGGGACACGAGGCCGATGGCGACCATCTTCATCGACGGCGA
>CAXSEU010000203.1:5471-6658 GCA_964236485.1 uncultured Lichenihabitans sp.
CGCCGGTCGTTCCAGTTCTCCAAGCGCTGATCCTCGGCAGCGCGAAACGAAAAGCGGCTTCGGCCGCTTTTTTCTTTGGTGGACAGCAGAACGGGAGATATCGGCCGATGGCAAGCATCTTCATCGACGGCGAGGTCGGCACCACGGGACTCGGTATCCACCAGCGCCTGCAAGATTATGCCGGCTTGGCGCTGAAAAGCCTGCCGCCCGCCGCCCGCAAGGATGTGGCCGCCAAGGCGGCGCTGTTGCGCGAGGTGGACCTCGTGATCCTTTGCCTGCCCGACGATGCCTCGCGTGAGACCGTACGCCTTGTTCACCAACTCGGGCCTGGCGACGCGCCTAAAATCCTCGATGCCTCGACGGCGCATCGGGTGGCGCCCGGCTGGGTCTATGGTTTTGCGGAGCTCGATGCCGGGCAGGCGGAGGCCATTCGAGCGGCGCGGCAGGTCGCCAATCCGGGTTGCTATGCCACGGGAGCCATCGCGCTTCTGCATCCACTCGTCGCGGCCGGCCTTGTGCCCGGCGACCACCCGATCACCATCAACGCCGTAAGCGGCTTCAGCGGCGGCGGCAAAGCGATGATCGAGTCCTACGACGGGGGAACGGCACCCGCCTTCGAACTTTACGCCTTAGGGTTGGACCACAAGCACCTGCCCGAGATCGAGGCTTACGCAGGATTGAAGCGTCGGCCGATCTTCGTGCCCAGCGTCGGCAACTTTCGTCAAGGTATGGCGGTGAGCATCCCGCTGCACCTCGACACCTTGCCTGACCGTCCGACAGGCGAGGACCTTCGAGCAACGCTGGCGCAGCATTACGCCGGAAGTTCCCACGTGCGCGTCGTGGCGACGGCGGCGAAGCTCGACCCGCGGACGATGAACGACGGCGACGCGATGGAGTTGCGAGTGGCGTCGCATGACGAACATCACCATGCGGTACTGATCGCCACGCTCGACAACCTCGGAAAAGGCGCGTCGGGGGCGGCGGTGCAGAACATCGAACTGATGCTCGGGCTGAGCTGACGCGTGCTTCTCCTGCGTGGAGGACGCTAAGCGAAAGCCTCCTTGGACCAGGGGACGATGGTCTGTTTCTGGGTGCCGAGGCTGTCGATCCCGAGCGTGACGACATCGCCAGCCTTGAGGTAGGTGGGCGGCTTCATGCCCATGCCGACACCCGGCGGCGTCCCGGTT
>CAXSEU010000204.1:0-3250 GCA_964236485.1 uncultured Lichenihabitans sp.
AGAATCGATTCTCAGAACTCAAGATACTCCGCAAAATCCAAATGCGATTCCCCTGCTCTCGCGGCGAGCCGAGGCTTCGATCCATCGAAACCCCCGAGCTGAGCGTGCCCGAAAAGGCTCGCCAGCCAGGACGAGCTGGGCAGAGGTTTTGGCGGAGAGTCAGCTCATCCAATTGCCGCCGTCGATGTTGTAGGTCTGCGCCACGATGTAATCGGCGTCCTGGCTGGCCAGGAAAGTCGCGAGGCCGCCGATCTCGTCCGGCCGCGCCATCCGGCCGAACGGCACGGCGGCGCCGACCATGCGCTTCTTGTCGCCAGGCTTGAGGTTCTCGTACTTCGCGAACATGGCGTCGACATGCTCCCAGTGTTCGTTGTCGACGACTCCCGGCGCGATCGCGTTGACGTTGATCTTGTGCTTGATGAGATCGAGCCCGGCGCTTTGCGTCAGGCTGATCACCGCCGCCTTGGACGAGCAGTAGACCGCCACCAGGGCCTCGCCGCGCCGGCCGGCCTGAGAGGCGAAGTTTATGATCTTGCCGCCGCGTCCCTGCTCGATCATTCGCCGGGCAGCGGCCTGCAGGGTGAAGAGCAATCCCTCGACATTGACAGCGTAGACGCGGGCGTAGCTCTCGCGCGTGATCTCGACGATGGGCGCCAGGTCGAACACCCCGGCATTGTTGACCAGGATGTCGATGCCGCCGCGTTGCTCGACCACCTCCGCCACCATGGCGTCGATCGATGCCTGTTTGGTCACGTCGAGGTGCACGCCGATGGCCCGGTTGCCTACCGACGCGGCCGCTTTTCGAGCACCCTCGACATTGATGTCGGCGAGGACGACCTCGGCGCCCTCGGCGGCGTAACGCTCCGCGATCGCGAGGCCGATCCCCCGCGCCGCCCCGGTGATGATCGCTACTTTGCCCTTCAGCTGCATGGTGTCCGTCCTGTTTGCTGCGTTCATCGGCACGCCGCCGCGTAGGGCCCGAGCGCCATCCTGACCGCGGCGATCAGAAGCGCATGCGGACGCGGTTCGACGCTTCCGTCGCGCACCTCGTCATAGAGGCGAGGCAGGTACTGGCTGATCAGCGTCTCGGCGATGGACCCGCCGCCGAGTCGCCCCATCAACCGATCGACCGCCGCCTTGGCGACGGGACGCGGCCAATAATAGCGGATGCGATCGCTGTAGCTGAAGTGGCGCTGCACCCGAAGTGCGGTCTCGCGGCCCGAGTAATAGCTGCGCCAATGATCCGGCTCGTCGAGCATCAGCCGTTCCATGGAGGCGACGAGGCCCTGTTCTCCCGGGGCGGGCGCCAGGATATCGGCGATGTGGTCGAGCCCGTATAGCGCCTCCCGCAAGGCGAAGGTCACGGCGGGGCCGACCTTGAGGATGGCGAAGCCGTCGTCGACCAGCGCCTTCAGGCACGCGGGCGGCTGATAATCCGTGGAATGCGCCTCGAAGACGAACTGAGGCATCCGGGTCAGGGCCGCGCTGAGCTCGGCCGCCCGCGACGGCACGTAGGCCGCTACGTCTTCGCTCCCGAATTCGACGCCCGGCTGGACGACGACGCCGATCGCCCTCTCGAAGGTCGGCTCGATCCCCGCCGCGGCGAAGGCCCGGCGGTGGGCCTCGACGGTCTCGAGCGCGGCCGCGGACCGCGTGACCGCGAGGTGGTCGAGCGCCTCGAGGGCGCCGCCGGGGATCGGCACCTCGGTCCCCACGACGTAGACCGGCGGCGGGAGGCCCGCCCTTGCCACGACCTCTTCGGCTCGGGCCGCGAGGCGGGCCGCGCGCGCTGCCGTCAGTTCGTCGGAAAGCGCCGCGTCTTCGCCCTGGCAGCCCATGCTGGTGTCGAGATGAAGCTTGACGAAGCCGGCGGCCGCATAAGCCTCGATCATGACTTCGGCGCGTCGCATCGCCTCCTCGGTTGGCAGGCGCTTCCACGGATTCGGCCCGAGATGATCGCCGCCGAGGATCAGCTTGCCACGGTCGAAACCAACCCGATCGGCGATCCCCTCGACGAAAGCGCGGAAGCCCGAGGGCGTCATGCCCGTGTAGCCACCCTCCTGGTTGACCTGATTGCAGGTCGCCTCGATGAGCACGTCCATGCCGTCGGCCTTGCCCTGCACGAGGACCGCCTCGACCGCGAGGGGATGAGCCGTGCACACCGAAGTGATGCCGCGGCGAACGCCGGCCCGGCGGGCGGCCGGGAGATCGAGAAGCGCGCGCGGGCTCATGCGGTGCTCCCGCTCGCCGACGCGACGAGCGCCTCGAGTTCGGACCAGGTGGAGGCGCCTTCCATCGGGCCCTGCCGCTCGACCGCCCGGGCACCGCTGGCAGCCGCGAAACGCAGCGCCTCGGCCGGCGCCATGCCGCGCAGCCGGCAGGTCACGAAGGTCGCGCCAAAGCAATCGCCCGCCCCGGTCGGGTCGACCTCGGTCGCCGGAAAGGCCGGCTGCCGGATCGAACCTTCAGGGTCGTGGTAGGTCGCGCCTTGCGGGCCGTGCTTGACCACGACGGCCCCGACGCCCCGGCCCAGCAGTTCGGCCGCAGCCGGTCGCTCCTCCGAGGCGTGCGTGAACATGAAGAGTTCCGGTCCGCTCGGCATGAAGAGGTCGCAGCGCCGGAGGATAGCCTCGAGCGCCTCGCGAAGACCGGGGAGGTCCAGCATCTCCTTGCGGATGTTGGGATCGAAGGAGACCGTGCCGCCACGCGTCTTGACGGTCTCGAGCGCTTCGAGCGTCGCCGCGACCAGGCCCGGCGAAAACAGCGACGATCCCATCACGTGCAGGTGATCGGCGGCCTCGAGCAGCCTTCGGCCGGCGGTGTCGAGGGTAATCCGTCCGCAGGCGCTGTGCTTGATGTTGAAGACGAAATCTCGTCCGCCGTCCGGACGGTAGCGCACAAAGGCGCTTCCGGTCGCCGCCTCGGGATCGATCGCGATGGCGTCAGTATCCACTCCATCGGCCTCGAGGCGCCGCAGGTTGAGCGTGCCGAAATCGTCCCGGCCGACGCGGCTGATCATGCCGCAGGGCTGGCCGAGCTTGCCCACCTGATCGATGAAGATGGCCGGGGCACCCGAGGGGAACGGCCCGGTCAGCGCCAGGGGCGCCAGGAAACCCAGGCCGGGCTCGGTCGCCATGACCTCGACGACGATCACCCGGTTGTGGGACTCCGCCGTCGTGTGCAGACGGTCGATCGCGTCCGTGGCGACCTGCACGGCGGTCTGGAAGCCGAACGTCACGTCGGTCCCCGC
>CAXSEU010000204.1:3260-6649 GCA_964236485.1 uncultured Lichenihabitans sp.
GTTTCATGCGGTGAAACACCCCCGCCGCCGGAGAGGCATCGGCACGCGGCTGCCGGCGTGAGCGTGCATCGCGGTCTCCTCGAACGACCGTCTTCGATCGAACGGCCTTGCGTGTTTGATAGTGTCTGGCCGCCCCGATGACAATCGGCGGCGGCCGGGTCGGACTTCATCACGGTGCCGGATTCTGATGCACCTGGTGGATGGCGTCGATGCGGTCTTCGAGTTCAGCGGAAACAGCGACATCGGCCGAGTCGAGCGCCGTTTCGAGTTGCGCGACCGTGGTGGCCCCGATGATGTTCGAGGCGACGAACTTCCGCGAGGTGACAAAGGCCAGTGCCATCTGGGCGGGGTTCAGTCCGATCTCCCGGGCCAGCCCCAGGTAGGCGTCGATGGCCTCCTCGGCACCCGGCTTCTCGTAACGCTGGCCGCGATTGAACAGCGTCGTGCGCGCGCCCGGCGGCCGCGCGCCGCCCTGGTATTTTCCGGTGAGGTAGCCCTGCGCGAGGGGCGAGTAGGCGAGCAAGCCGACATCCTCCCGCATCGCCATTTCAGCGAGGTCGATCTCGAAAACCCGGTTGATGAGGCTGTAGGCGTTCTGGATCGTGGCGACCCGCGGACCTCGGCCGAGCTCCGAGAGATGCAGGAAGCGGGACAGGCCCCAGGCGGTCTCGTTGGAGAGGCCGATGTGACGGATCTTGCCCGCCTCGACAAGCCGGCCGAGCGCACCGAGCGTATCCTCGACCGGCACGGTGTCCTGGGACGTTGGCAGATCGCGGAACACGTTGCCGTTCTGCCCGAAGAGGTTTCCGGGCCGGTCGGGCCAGTGCACCTGATAAAGGTCGATGTAGTCGGTCTGCAGGCGGCGAAGGGATTGTTCGCAAGCATAGCGGATGTTGCCCTCGTCGAGTCGGGCGCCATTGCGGTCCGGTCTGATCCAGGCGTTGCTGGAGCGTCCGCTCACCTTGCTGGCGATCACCAGCCTGTCGCGCCCGCCACGCGCGGCCAGCCAGGTGCCGATGATGCGTTCGGTGGAACCCTGCGTCTCGGCTCGCGGCGGGATCGAATACATCTCGGCCGTGTCGATGAAGTTGATGCCCCGCTCGACGGCGAGATCGAGCTGCGCATGGCCGTCGGCTTCTGAGTTCTGCTGCCCCCATGTCATCGTCCCGAGGCAGACCGACGTCACATCGACGCCGGTGCGGCCGAGTTTGCGCATTTCGATCATGGATCAGGTCTCTCCCGCCGGACGGCGTGTCTGGCGTTCTCGCGTCCTATAGGCGAGAGCCGCCGGGATTGTCGACCGCGCCACGAGAAGGAGACGCTCAGGGGTGGGGCGGTGATGAGGAAGCCGGGGAATGCTTGAACTGCTCGGCATAGGCGTTGATCTCGGCGACGCTGTGCAGGCGATGGACAGGCTTGTGATGGCGTTCCGCACGCGTGCAGAGTTCGCGAAGCGGCGGCATCCAGCGCTGGTCGACTTCCCATATGGTGCGGAACAGCGCTTCCGTCGGCGGCATGGCCTGGTGGTCGCCCGGGGAATAACCGGGGCCGCCGCTCCTGGCCCAATGGATCTGTCGCTCCGCCGCAAGCCAGAAATGCATCCACAGCGGCATGTCGACGAGGATCACGTGGGTGGCGCGCTCGATGCGCGTGGCGATGGAATCCTGCTGGCCGAGGCCATCGATCAGCCAGGCGTCACGGCTGACGGCCCTGGCGTGTTCGGCATCGTAGGCCGGTTTCGGGGTCGGTTGCCAGCCAGGCCGCCACAAGAGCCGGTCCACTTCGAGATATGGCAGGTGCCGTGCCACGACGATCAGCCGCGACAGGGTGGATTTCCCGCCGCCCGCATTGCCGATGACGACGATCCTCGACACGGCGCCCCCGTCCTTCATCCAACCGACGCGCCGAGCCCGGTCACGGACTTGGCATGATACGCACCGTGCCGCCGGGTTTTCCGGTGTCGATCCGAGAAGGGAATGCCTGCGCTCTTCGCGTCGCATTCGCAAGGGCAAGGCTTCCGAGCTCATCCGGTCCGGTGAGACTGCCGCCGTCGCGACACACCGAGAACGAGCGCCATGGCGACCGCCAGCGTCGCGGCCAGCGACCGGAATCCGCCGAAATCCGATTCGTTGATTCCGACCCAGGCGCTCGCGGTGAGGACGAGGGGGCTGGCCTTCGTGTCCGTGATGGCAAACACGGCCGCCCCGGATTGGGCCGCGCGGGCGGCGAGCGTCGGCGTGACCGAGTTGTAGGGACTGAAGCTGACCGCCAGCACCGCGTCTCCCGCAGCGGCGAAGGCCAGTTGCTCGAACCCGAGCGACCCGAAGTTGTCGACGAGGCTGTTCCTGATGCCGAGCTGCGACAGAGCGATTCCCATGTACATGGTGACCGGAAAGGCCCGCTTGTTGCCGAGGAGATAGATCGTTTCGGCTCCCGCCATGCCGGAGGCGATCGCGTCGAACATCGCAAGGTCGATGTCGTCCGGCATGCGCGACAACGAGGCGATCGACGTGTGGACCATGCCGGCGATCATCCTCAAATCCGCATTGTCGGCCGCCACGGCTTCGGCCAGGGGATCGGCCCGGCCGCGCGTCTCGGGCCAGTTCATCTTCACATAATCCTTGAAGATGTCCTGCAACTCGGAGAATCCTGGAAAGCCCAGCGTCTGCGCAAAACGCACGAGCGTGGAGGGCTGCACGCGTGCCCGCTTCGAGATCTCGACCGTGTTTCCAACCGCGAAGTCGCCGGGGTTGCGGGCGACATAGAGTGCCACCTCGCGCAACTGACGCGGCAGCCGGACGGTGGCCGAGGACAGCAGCGCGCGCAGTTCCTCATAGGTGCGGGGCCGGGTGTAACCAAGCGCACCTTCCGCATCCTCCAGAGGGCCGACGGCCAGCGTCGCGCGGCCGGCCTCCGACATACCACGCTTCTTCATCCGCATCGTCGCTTTGGAACGTCCTTTCCATTATTGACATTCGGAACGGGTTTGTCATTCTCATCCGAAGCACAGCCGAACACAAAAAGTGCCTTGGGGAGAGCCGTCGTGAAAACGATCAAGGGCCCGGGACTATTCCTCGCGCAGTTCGCGCGGGAAACACCGCCGCACAACACGCTCGAAGGCATCGCGCGTTGGGCCAGGGACTACGGCTACGAGGGAATCCAGATCCCCACCTGGGACCGGCGATTGTTCGATCTCGACAAGGCGTTCGAGAGCGAGACCTATTGCGACGAGGTGAAGGGCAAGCTCGCGGACGTCGGCATCGCGGTCACGGAGCTGTCGACCCATTTTCAGGGCCAGATGGTTTCGGTCCACCCCGCCTATGACGCGATGTTCGATGGCCAGGCTCCCGAACACCTGCGGGGGACCCCCGAGAAGCGCCGGCATTGGG
>CAXSEU010000205.1:0-6343 GCA_964236485.1 uncultured Lichenihabitans sp.
CATCAGCCGAATGACCGCGTCAGGCGTTGTTTCGCCCACCGCCCCATCGTGGACCTTGATCCCGTCCTTCAGCACCGCGACGCGGTCGCAGTTCTCGAATATCTCGTTGATGTGGTGGGAGATGAACAGGATGGCGAGCCCTTGAGCCTTGAGCTCGCGCAGGAACCCGAACAGCTTGCGGCTTTCGTTGAGCGTGAGCGAAGCCGTCGGCTCGTCGAGGATCAGGAGCGCCGGGTCGCTCTTGAGGGCCTTCAGGACGTCGAGGATCTTGTTCTCGCCTATGCCGAGTTCGCCACATTCCCGATCGAGCGGGATGTCGACGCCGAAGCGCTGGGCGATCGTCCGGGCCTCGGCGACGAGGCGGCGGTGGTGGATCAGCCCGAACCGCCGTGGCTCCTGACCCAGCATGATGTTCTCCGCCGCCGTCAAGGTCGGGATGATCGCGACCTGCTGGTGAGCCACCGCGACGCCGGCCGCCAGGGCGTCGCTGACGCTGGCGAAGACGACGGGGCGGCCGTCCACCAGGATTTCGCCCGCGTCGGTGGTCTGCGCTCCGCAGATGATCTTGACCAGGGTCGACTTGCCGGCGCCGTTGGCGCCCACGAGGGCCAGCATTTCCCCGCGCATGATGTCGAGGTCGACGCCGCTCAGAGCGACCGTTCCGCCGAATGTCTTGCCGATGGCGCGCGCCCTCAGGCGTGGCTCGGTCGCCAGGTTGCCGTCCAAGTCGGTGCCTCCGCTTGCGATCCGGCGCGGACGGCCGACCCGTCCGCGCCGGTTACCTCATCGCGTCCCGTCAGGTGCGCATGCCCTGCAGGGCCCGGTCGCGATAGATATAATAGAGGTCCGTCGCGTCCCAGGTCGGCTTGCCGGCTTCGGGCAGGTTGACTCCCTGCACCAGGAGAGGCGCCGGGAATTCCACCGTTGGCACAGGTACGACTTCCTTGGCATTGCGTCCCTTGCCCACGATTTCGTTGATCAGCCAGCCCGAATAGGCGCCCCAGATCTCGAAGGCCTGCGCCACCGTGGCGACCAGCGGGTACCCCGGCTTGCGCATCCGGTCGATCGCCGTCGGGTGGCCATCGTGTCCGATAACGAACACCCGGTCCTGCATGCCCCGCGAGACGATCACCTCGGCGGCGGCCATGGCGGGTTCGTCCCACGGACACCAGATCGCGTCGAGATCGTTGCCGTAGGTGGTCAGCCAGTCGTTCACGGTGTTCTGCGTGGTCTCGTAGAAGCCGCTGTACTGGATGACCCGCTCGTTCTTCAGCGAGACCCACTCGTTTTCCGACAACACGGTCTTCATCACCTTGCCGCGCTTGCGTGTCCCGTGGTGGAAGTTGGCGATCACGGCGCAGATGCTGGCCTTGTCCTTGCCCTGGCCGAGCAGTTTGTCGACCATGAACTGCGAGGTCTGTGAGCTCATCACATAGTTGTTGCTGGTGATGTCCCCGATGGCGGGCGATTGCCAGCCGGAGTCGAGGCTGAAGAACGGGATCTTGGACCTGGCAAGATCCTCGAGCGCGCTGTGGGCCGCGGTCAGGGTGCCGTAGAGCACCAGGATCGCGTCGGCCTTGGCGGTGATCGCATCCTCGATCTGGCTGACCAACTGCCCCGGATCACCCTTGGCATCCGTCTGGGTGACCTTCCAGGTCTTGTCGAGGCCCGATGTCTTCAGCCACTGCTGGAAGCCCTCCCAGGAGCGCTGGTCGGACTGGGCCGCCATCTGCTGGGCGACCACCGCCACGGACAGCGGCTTGCCGCCGGCCTGAGCGAAAGCCGGTGTGCTGCCGAGCGTGAACTGGGCCAGTTGGGCGCCGCCCATGACGCTCGCCGCCCCGGCGAGCCCCAGCCCGCCGAGCAGGCCGCGCCGCGTCGGGCCGCGCGGTTCTGTTTCATCTGTCATTGCTTGTCTCCTCCTTCATGAGTGGTTCGGTTGCCGTTGCCCGGGGTCTGCTGGTGGGCCGCGTCGTCAGGCGAACAGCGCGACCAAGTCCTCCGGGTTGTCCCAGTGGGGCATGTGCCCCGCGCCCGCGATGAGGTGGATCGGTATGGCGCTCGGGATTTGCGCCACCTGGGTCCAGGGGATGATCCTGTCGTCGACACCCCAGACGATCCGTGTCGGAACGTCGAGCGCGCGCAGGTCGGACACGATGTCGACCGCCTGCCGCCCCCCTTCGACGAGACTCTCTGCCAGCCGCTTCAGCCGCCCCCGGGCGAACTCGGCCGCCATGCGGGCGAGTTGCGGCCGCGACATCGGCGGGATCCTTCGCGCGAGACGGCGCAGGAGGTGGGACAGGGCTCCGGCGCTCCGCACGTGCGCCATGCCGGTGACGAACTCGGCGTCGATCCCGCTGTCGAGGCCGGCGGGCGCGACCAGGGTCAGGCGGGCCGGGCGCAAGCCTTCCATCACGGCCCGCACGGCAACGGCCGCACCCATCGAATGGGCGACGAGATGGGAGCCGCCGAGGCCGAGCGTCCCGGCAAGGGCATGCACCGGGGCCGTCATGGAGTCGGGCGCGTCGGCGTCGATGCTGGTGGCGCCGTGTCCGGGCAGGTCCGGCGCGACGACGCGCAGGCCTCGCCGGGTCAGGGCGGAGGCGAACCCCGCCCAGGCCGCACCGTCGGCGCTGAAGCCATGGAGGAACAGCACGGTTCCGCGCACGACGGCCGGCGTCCAATCCCGGTAGGCCAGGCGGCCCGCCGGAAGGTCGAGGAAAAGGGTGCCGGGCGTCGACACATCGGTCCGGACGACGGGCGCGGACGAGCGAGCCGCCAGGGCAGCCTCGACGTCCCGCCTGTCGATGCGGGCACGTCGGCCGCTGCCCGCAAGGGTGGCGAGATCGATGCAACCCTCCCGGGCGAGCCGCCGGGCGAGCGGCGTCGCCCGAAGCCGCGGCACCGGGCCGGCGTCGGACCGTCGTTCGGCGGCCGCGGGGAGCGCCAGAACGTCCGAGGGCTTGGAAACCGGTGCCGCCGCCACCGCGGCTCCATCGCGGGGGGCATAATGGCCGATGGGCGCTCCCACGACGACCGACGCGCCCGGGGGTGCGACGATGTCCACGAGCTGCCCGGCGTCGAGGGCGGGCACTTCCACCGTCGTCTTGTCGGTCTCGATCTCGACGATGACCTCGCCGCGTTCGAACGTCTGCCCCGGCTGCTTCAGCCAGGCGACCACGCGACCCTCCTCCATTGTCTCGCCCATGCGGGGCAGGGTGAGCGCCGTCGGCGCAACGGCCGCCGAGGTAGGGGCCGGCCCGGCCGAGTCGGGCTCCTTCGGCTCGCCCGCTGCGGCTGGCGTCCGCAGCCGGTCGTAGCGACCGAGCGCTTCGCCCACCGCGACATCGGCGCCTTCCGCCGCGATGATTTCCACAAGCCGGCCGTCGTCGAGCGCCGGCATTTCGACCGTGACCTTGTCGGTCTCGATTTCCAGGATCGTCTCGCCGCGCGTGAACAGGTCGCCGGGCTTTTTCAGCCATGTCGCGACGCGGCCGCTCTCCATGGTCTCGCCCAGGCGGGGCAGGGTCAGGGTGGCCGTCATGGACGCACCATGCGCGTGATGCTCTCGACGATCAGTTCGGAAGAGGGGATCGCACCCGCCTCGAGCGCCGGCGACACCGGGACGGGAATGTCCTCTCCGGCGATCCGCAGCACCGGATCCTCGAGGTAATCGAAGCATTCCTCGGTGATCCGCGCGGCGAGTTCGGCCGCGACCCCCGCCGTGAGGCAGCCTTCGCTCAGCGCGACCGCCCGGCCGGTGCGGTTCACGGAGGCGATCACCGTGTCCATGTCGAGAGGGTTCAGGGTCCTGAGGTCGATCACCTCGGCTTCGATGCCCGCTTCATGCAGGGCCGCCGCGGCATCGAGCGCGTGGTGCACCATGCGGGAGTAGGTCACGACCGTGACATCGCGGCCCGGGCGACGGACCAGGGCCTTGCCCCAGGGGGCGGGCGCCGTCGCGAGGTCGGCTTCTTCCTTTTTCGTGTAGAGGGCCTTGTGCTCGATGAACACCACCGGGTCGGGCAGCGTCATGCTGTGGCGGAGCAGGTGATAGGCGTCCTCGGCCGTGGCCGGCATGGCGAGCCGGAGGCCCGGCGTGTGCATGATCCAGGCCTCGAGGCTCTGCGAATGCTGCGCTCCTGCCGAGCGCCCCGTGCCCCCCTGCGTGCGCAGGATCATCGGCACGCCGATCTGGCCGCCGAACATGTAGCGGATCTTGGCGGCCTGGTTGGCGACCTGGTCCATGGTGAGACCGAGGAAATCGACGTACATGAGTTCCGCGATCGGGCGGAGCCCGGTCATGGCGGCACCGACGGCCGTTCCCACGATGGCCGGCTCGCTGATCGGCGTATCGAGCAGGCGCTCCGGGCCGAACTCGTCGATCAGCCCCTTGGTGACGCCGTAGGCGCCGCCGTAGAGGCCAACCTCCTCGCCGATGACGATGACCGTGGGGTCGGCCCGCATGCCATCCTGGAGCGCCTGACGCAAGGCGTCGCGATAGGTGATCTCGACCACGTCCCCCATCCCTCTCAGACGCGGGCCAGAACGCGGTCGATCCGTGTTCGGAGCGGCTCCGGCTCGGGCTCGCCCGCGGCGGAACATGGAGGTTTGCGGCGGGGCCGCGGCGGCTTTGGTGAAATCGACGGTGGCGTTCATCTCGCGGGTGACCGAGGCGTCGAGCGCATCGAGGTCGGCCTCGCTTGCAAGGTTGCGGGCCGTGAGAGCGGTGCGGGCCCGGGCGATCGGGTCGCGCTTGCGGCCGGTCTCCTCCTCCTCCGCGGTCCGGTAAGGGCTCTTGTCCTTGCGGCCGTGCCCGAAGAAGCGGAAACACGACACCGTCATGAAGCCCGGCTTGCCGCCGCGCGCCGCGTCGACGAGCCCCTGGGCGGCGTGAAAGACCGACTCGACATCCTCGCCATCGACCATCGCCGCATCGAGGCCGAAGGCCTCCGCGCGCTTCTCGAACGCCACGTTGCGAGTCGCCCGATCGATCCGCGTTCCCATGCCGTACTGGTTGTTGATGCAGACGAAGACCACCGGCAGGTCCCATAGGGCGGCCATGTTCATGCTCTCGTAGAGGACGCCCTGCTGCATCGCGCCGTCACCGAAGAATGCGACCGCGACCGCGTCGGTCTTGAGCCGCTTGTAGCTGAGCCCCGCGCCGACCACGTGCGGGATGCCGCCGCCCACGATGGCGTTGGCGCCGAGGTGGCCGAGCGTCATGTCGGCGATGTGCATCGAGCCGCCCTTGCCGCGGCAGTAGCCGGCCTCCTTGCCCCCGATCTCCGCCATCATGCGGTCGGGCTCGGCGCCGCGCGCCAGGAAGATGCCGTGGCCCCGATGGTGTGTGGTGAAGCTGTCCTGCGGACGCATGGCCGCGCACACGCCGGCCGCGGCACCCTCCTCGCCGATGGAGAGATGCAGCATGGAGCCCGCCGACTCCCCCCGCACGTAGAGCTCGGACACGTGCTCCTCGAAGCTTCGTATGCGCCGCATGGTGCGGTAGAGGTCGAGGAGCGGGGTGTTGCTGGACATGGTGGCGATGATCTCGAAAGGCGGGACGGCCGGACGCGCTTACGCGGCGGCACTCGGCCGGAACGGCTTCAGCGCGCCGTAAAGCTGCGTGTAGCGTGTGTAGATGTCGTCGTAGAGCGCCCGTTCGGCGGCGCGGGGCTCGATGCGCCGGCCCGGGCGGACCATGGCGGCGATACCCTCCGGGATCGAGGCGAAGCCGCCGATGCCCGTGAAAGCCAGGATCGCCGATCCGACCAGCGGGGCGTCGGCGGCGTCCGGCACCATCACGGGCAGCCCGGCCGTATCGGCATGGATCTGCAGCCACAGTTCGGATCGGGCCGCGCCGCCTCCTATGACGATCTCGCGTCCCTCGAACCCAGCCTCGGCCATGCGGTCGAGGATGGCGCGGGTTCCCATGCAGATGCCTTCGATGGCGGCGCGGAAGAGGTGCGGCATGCCGTGGGCCAGTGTCAGACCGACGAAAGCACCGCGGGAGGCGGGGTCCGTGTAGGGCGTCCGGTTGCCTTGGAAATGATCGAGCACCAGGAGCCCGTCGCAGCCGGGGTCAAGGCGGGCCGCCTCCTCGTTCAGGCTGGCGAAGTCCGAGGAGGCGCCGCCGAGCCGGCGCAGCCAGTTGACGATGGAGCCGGTGGAGGTTTGCCCGCCTTCCAGCATGTAGCGGCCGGGAAACGGCAGATCGGGATAGGCGCCCCAGAGCCCTGGCTTGCACATCGCGCCGTCGGCCACGACGCCGAACTGGAGGTGCGACGAGCCCGTGATGAGGGCGAGTTGACCGGGTGCGGCGACGCCGAGCCCGACCATGCCG
>CAXSEU010000205.1:6353-6649 GCA_964236485.1 uncultured Lichenihabitans sp.
GTGTCGGCGTTCCGGTTGCGTCCCCGGCTTCGGCGCGGCGACGCACCGTCGGATGCCTTCGGCTCCCAGCGGAAGCGCTTGGCCGCGATGACCATGCCGACCACCGCGTCGACGCCCCCCTGGACGACCGACGTGCGTTGCGAAAGGCCGAGATGAGCAGCCGCCTCGGCCGTCAGCGGGCCGATCACGACGCCCGGCGCCACGACCTCGGACGGCCATTTTCCGGCCAGCGCCTCGAGATCCAGCGCCCGCAACAACGTCAGCGGCCAGCCGCCCGCCCGCTCGTTGGAATAATG
>CAXSEU010000206.1:0-3919 GCA_964236485.1 uncultured Lichenihabitans sp.
GGCGCGGGCGACCTCGCCGGCGAAGCTGCCGGTATTGGCCGGATCGTCGAGCACGACATAGTCCACGCTCCAGCCGGCGGCGCGCAGCTCGGCGGCGAAATGGCGCATGGCCGAGAGGATGAAGGCGATCTTCTGCTTGTGGTGCGGGACGTAGGTCGTTTCCTCGGCCACCTCCACCATCAGCACGACGTCGTCGGCGGGCCGCAGTCCACGCAAGCACGAGATGCCGTGGCTGAGCTGATCGCCAAGAATGAACCGCAGATCGCCCATGTCCACCAATCCCTCGCCGGCGAAGACCTCAAGGGCCTGCCGCCGCCGTGCTGGTTTGAGCCGGCGCGGCCGATCCGTGAAGCCCGGTCATCGTCCCCGACCTCGCCGCCGGCCGCAAGCTTAAGCAGGTGTTCGCGCAGCCATCACCCCGAACAGGGTCATCCTCACACCTTTTTAGGAGTTTGCTCATAGGGTCGGGAGTTGGAACGCTCAGCTCAGTGTAGCAAAAGCAGCCGGGGACGAGAAGGCCTGCATATGCCGCGGCTAGATATCACGAACCGCATAAGCAGGTTTGCCGCCGACCAGCACGGCAACTTCGTCCTGTTGTTTGCGGTTCTGCTATTGCCGATGCTAGGTCTCTTGGGCCTTGGCGTCGATTATAGCCTGGCCCTGCGAACGAAGACCGCGCTCGATGCGGGTAGTGACGCCGCCGTCCTGGCGGCCGTCACCGAGGCCGAACAGATCATCCAGAGCTATTCGACGGCCAATTTCGATGCGACGTCCACCGCCATCTCCTATGGGCAATACGCAGGCCAACAGGTCTTCCTCGCCAACACGGCCATGCTGCATACGGCCTCCCCCCCGACCATCACCCTCACGCTGCAGCGGCAAGGCCAGGTCATCAACGCGACGGGGGCCTACGCGGCGCAGTCGCCGACCATTTTCGGCAAGATGTTCGGAACCGATATGTTCAACACCGCCGGCACCTCCACGTCGTCGCTGACGCTGCCGCGATACATGAACATCTATGTCCTGGCCGACGTTTCCCAATCCATGGGCATCGGGGCGACCCAGAACGACATGACCCAGTTGGCCAGCCTCACGCCGGGGAACTGCGTCTTCGGCTGTCACGTGCCGCAGAGCAATCAAACGACGTCGAACGAAACACTGGCTCACAACAACAATGTCCAGCTCCGGATCGACATCGTGCGGAAATCGATCAAGAACATGATCGCTTCGGCGCAAAGCATGTCCAACGGCTCGCCCACCATCAAGATCGGCATCTATACGATCCAGAACGACATCGTGACGCTGAGCAATGTCTCGACCGACTACGTCGCCTTGCAGTCAAGCGCCGACCAGATCGACCTTGGTCCCAACTCGGCCAGTGGAATCGGCGATTCCAACCATTCGACCTCGCTCAGCGATTTCGCGGCGTCACTGTCCGCGTCGGGGGACGGCAGCAGCGTCAACAGTCCGCAAAGCTTCGTCTTCGTGATGACCGACGGCGTATCTGACGTCTATGGCAGTTCCTGCGGCTATAGTCATTGCACGCGCGCCTTCGATCCCGCGCTTTGTTCCCCCTTGAAGGCCAAGGGTGCGACCGTCGGGGTGATCTACACCACCTACATCCCCTTCCCAAGCAACAGGGCTTATGTCGATCTGGTACAGCCCTTCGCGGCCGACATCGCACCAAACCTCCAATCCTGTGCCTCGCCGGGTTATTACTTCGAGGCCAGCGACGGTCCCGCCATTCAGGATGCCACCCAGAGGCTCTTCGCCCAGGCCACCCAGAGCGGAAGGCTGACCCAGTGAGCCGATCGCGCTGTCGGAAAACGTCGGAGCCTCGGCGGGGGCGGTCGAGAGCTTGGCTGAGGCGGTTCGCCCATGATCAGCGCGGCACCAACGCCGTGGAATTCGGGCTGCTGGCGATGCCGTTCTTCGGGCTCATCTTCGGGCTTGTCGAGATCACCTACGCCAGCTTTGCCAGCGAAGGCCTTCAGGCGGCGGTGACCAAGGCGGCCCGGCAGGTGATGACCGGACAGGCGCAGCAGAGCAACTACGATACGGCCCCCGCCTTCGTCGCCAACCTGCTCTGTCCGAGCGGCGCCGCACGCGTGCTGCCAAGCTTCATGGACTGCTCGCGCCTGATCGTCGACGTGAGGACCGCGACCGATTTCACCTCGGCCGACACGACCGCGACGTTCTATACCCAACCGCCCAAATACTGCCTCGGCAAACCGAGCACCATCGTCGTTGTCCGCGTCGTCTATCCGCTCGACGCCATCTTTCCGCTTTCGCTCTACAACCAGTATATCGGACTCGCCAACGACTTTCCCAACGTCTCCGGCTGGAAGCATGTCCTGATGGGGAGCGCCGTGCTGAAGACGGAACCCTATCAGGGCGGGGCGCCCTCGTGCTGAGTCGCGCCGCCCGCGCCTCGCGGCTCCGCTCCGACACGCGCGCGGTCGCGGCGACGGAGTTCGCGCTCCTGTTGCCGGCGATCGTGCTGCTCTACGCGGGCGCGGGCGAACTGTCGCAGGCCGCGATGACCAGCCGCAAGGTCGAGTTGCTGTCGCGGACCATCGCGGATCTCGCTTCGCAGCAGCCGACGTTCGCGCAGGCGAGTTCGACGCCGCCGCCGCCCAACGCCATTTCCCAGGGCACGCTGCAATCGATCCTCAGCGCCTCCCTGGCCGTCATGGCCCCGGCACCCTCCGACTCGCTGACCATGACCGTGTCTGCCGTGGACGTCGGCAACGATGCGTCGGGGGTCTGTTGCAAGGCCGTCGTGCGGTGGACCTATACCCAATCGGGAACCCTGCGTCCGTGCTCGGTGCCCCTCCAGCCCGCCGACCCGACACAGTCACCCTCGCCCGCGACGATCTCCTCGGCGGTGTTGCCCCAGGGCATGGCCCTCTCCACGCCGATATCGATCTTGATCGCTGATGTGTCCTACTCGTACCAGGGCCCATTCTCGACGCAGTGGATCACGATCCCCGGCTTCAGCAGGACCAGCTACATGCTGCCGCGAAGCACGGGCCAGGTCATCCTGCAGGGTCCCCTCAGTTCAAGCGGAAACCAAAGCGGGACAATCTGCTACTAGGCTCGCGCCGAGTCGCGGTCGGGGGAAGTGCCGTCGCCTCCGGCGCCGCCGAGGCGGCGGCGCCCCAGCCCCGAGCCGACGATCGCGGGCGCGGTGTCGTCGCGGCGTCCTCGTCGTTGCTCTGCGGGCCTTCCCTGTCGGGCGGCTCGTCGATCACGGCCGGACCGGCGGTGTCAGGCGCCGTGGCGGTTTCGGGGCCCGGCGGCGGCGACGGCGCTGCGGGCTCCGCGCCCGGTCGCAAGGCCGCAAAGGTCTCTTCCACGACGCGCAAGAGGTCGTCGATCACCGGCTGTGCGGCCGCGGGTTCGACCACGTTGACGGCTTCGGCTTCGAGGCCGGCGATCTCCGCTTCGAGCGATACGGCGGCCGCCGTGAGTGCGGCGGTTTCGGCCCGCAACTTCGCGATCTCGGCCAGATTGGCCTGGTGGGCCGCGGAACTCGTCCGCAAGGCCTCGACGATGTCCGCTTCCAAGGTCATGATTCACCCGTGCCCAAGTGAGGGATCGATCTTGAACCATGACCCAATCCGATGCCGAGGTCAGCAAGAGGCCGCCTCCAAGGTTAAAGCGGGGCTTCATCACGGCGCTGGCATGCGGACCCTGGCGAGAAACGAAATCCGCGGGGAAGAGGCGCGCCCAAGGCGGGGTTCCGCCGGCGGCCTACGGTGGAACCCGGTCCGGCCGAGACGGGTTGAACGATCCTGCCGGCTGCACGCAGTCTTATCATTGACCCGCAGCCGCCCCATCATGGTGGTCGTCGCGGCTCCACTCCCTCGCTCGAGGGGCCCACTCCAGGAGAATCATCATGACAGACACCGCACGT
>CAXSEU010000206.1:3956-6645 GCA_964236485.1 uncultured Lichenihabitans sp.
CATGGAGCGGCAGATCGAGCGGCTCCGCAACTACCCCGAGATGGCCCAAGCCCTGAAGGCGCATGTCACGGAAACGCATGGCCAGCGCGACAGGCTGGAGGAAGCCATGCAGGCGGTGGGCGCCACCCCGTCGGTCCTGAAGGAAGGTCTTCTCGGCTTCATGGGGAACATGGCGGCGCTGGCGCATACGCCGGCCGGCGACGAGATCCTGAAGAACGCTTTCGCCAACCGCGCCTTCGAGAACTACGAGGCGGCCGCCTATCAGGCCCTGCTGGTTTTCACCGAGGCGGCGGGCCAGAACCGCTTCCTTCCCGCGTTCACGCAGTCCTTGAACGAGGAGATCGCCATGTCGCAGCGGGTGGCCGATCTCGTCGGCCCGACGACGCGCCGCTACATCGAGCTGACCACGGCGGGGCAGAAAGCCGACCGGTAGCGGGCAGTACGTTGCCGCGGACGACCCAAACCTCCTACGAGCCCACATGGGCGTCGATCGACGAGCGGCCGACCCCCGCGTGGTACCGGGCCGCGAAGTTCGGCATTTTCATCCACTGGGGCGTCTATTCCGTGCCGGCTTTCGCGGCCGTCGGGGTCAAGGGGCAGAATCCGTTTTCGGAATGGTATTGGCATTCGCTCACCGAGGGCGAGAAACTCGACCCGCAGGTGACAGGCGTCGGCACCCTGGCGTTTCATCGGCGCGTTTACGGGTCGAGGGCGCAGTATTTCGACTTCGCACCGAGGTTCACGGCCGAACTCTTCGACCCCGACCAATGGGCCGAGGTCTTCGCGCGTTCCGGCGCGAAATATGTCGTCACCACGGCGAAACATCACGACGGTTTCGCGCTCTGGAACAGCGAACATGCCAGCCGCACGTGGGGCCGGCCATGGAACAGCGTCGATATCGGTCCAAGGCGCGATCTCTTGCGCGAGATCGGCGCGGCCGTCCGGGGCCGAGGTCTCAAGGCTGGCCTATATTACTCGCTGTTCGAATGGTACAACCCGCTCTGGCTTCAGGATCGAGGGCGCTACATCGCCGAACATATGCATCCGCAATTCAAGGATGCGGTCGAGCAGACCGAGCCGTCGATCATTTTCTCCGATGGGGAATGGGACCTGACCGGGACCGAATGGGGTGCGCCCGACCTCCTGGCGTGGCTGTTCAACGATTCTCCCGTAGCGCACGAGGTCGTGGTAAATGACCGCTGGGGCAAGGATACGCGCCACATCCACGGCGGCTATTACACGACCGAATATGCCTCCGGACTCGCGAGCGGCAGCCACGCCTGGGAAGAGTGCCGCGGGATGGGACAATCCTTCGGGTTCAACCGCATGGAGACCGCGAAGGACTACCAGACGCAGCGGCAGCTCATCCTGACTCTCATCGACATCGTGAGCCGCGGCGGCAACCTCCTGCTCGACATCGGCCCGGCCGCGGACGGCACGATCCCGGTCGTCATGGAGGAGCGGCTCCGGGCGATCGGCGCTTGGCTGAGCGTCTATGGCGAAGCCATCTACGACACGCGCGGCGGCAAGATCGCGCGTCAATGGAGCGCTGGAGCGGTGCCCGACGCGAAGGAAGCCAAGTTCATGTCCGGCTTCAGCATCACGCGGATCGTCGACCGGCCGGTGGCGGGCGAGGCGAGGGTCGATGCCTTCTTCACGGCCAAGGGCGACGTCATCTACGCGTTTCTGCCGCGATGGCCGGGCTCCACCTTGGCGCTGAACGGCATCAGGATGCCACGGGGTGCCAAAGCCGTTCTGTTGCATGCGAACCAGACGCTGACCTTCGCTGATCTCGACGGGAGGGTGGAGATTGCCTTTCCGCCCGCCCTTCAGGGGGCCTCGGGGGCTCAGGTCGCCTATGTGATCAAGCTCGAGGGCGCGACATTCCTGTGAACCCGCCGTGTCACATTGCCGCGCGAACCCTGGCCTCGATCGTGGGGTCCTCCGCCGCAGGCGTGCGCCGGGTCAGCGCGATCGCTGCAGCCACCATGCAGGTCCCCGCCGCGGCGCCGATCAGGAGGGCGGGCGGCACGCCGGTCCGCCTCGACAGTCTTTGCACCGCCACCTCGCCCGCGCCGGCCACATCGATGGCGAGGGGAAGGACCCGCTGGTCGAGGAACAGTTTGAAGGCCGAAGGCCCGGGCGGCTTCTCGAGCATATAAGTCTTGTCGACCATGGTCACACCGTTCGTGGGGAACGATCCACCAACAACGCGGCCGCGGGGACGGTTCCGAACGGAACGCCGGCCGGCCCTAGGGTGTTGGAAAGCGAATTCAGGATGGTCCCATGCACGAGAAGCCTCGTTACAAGCCTTACCGAGCCCCCTCCGGCGGATGGGGATCGGCGCGCTCGCTGGGCGATATCCTCACGCGGGAGGGCGTGCCGCTCAGCGGCGCGCTGGCCCTGTCGCGCCAGAACAAGGTGGACGGCTTTCAGTGCGTGAGTTGCGCCTGGGTGAAACCCGCCAAGCCCCTCCCCTTCGAATTCTGCGAGAACGGCGCCAAAACGACCGCCTGGGAGATCACGTCCCGCCACTGCACACCAGAGTTCTTCAAGTCCCACACCGTGACGGAACTGCGCGAGTGGGACGATTACCAGCTGGAGCAGACGGGCCGCCTGACGCACCCGATGCGCTACGATGCCGCGTCGGATCGCTACCTGCCGGTGTCCTGGGGCGATGCCATCGCGG
>CAXSEU010000207.1:0-6631 GCA_964236485.1 uncultured Lichenihabitans sp.
GCTTGCCTAGATGCTGGACCGGTTCGTTGCCGCTGCACACGATGACACAATCGGGGACGTCGGCCGTCTCGATCGGATCCGTGGCCTCGATCGCCATCCCGTTGCTCGACCTCACGGCCCCGCCCCGGGCCGAGACGAAACGCCAATCGTAGAGCGAGAGGCCCGAATTTTGGTTGGCGATGCGCAGAGCCTCGATGGCGGGCACGACCGCATAAAGCGGAAAATCCGGCAGCAGTACGAACAAGAAGGTTTTTGGATGACGTTCGTCCATGCCAGCGCGAAGCCTCGTCGGCACCCTCAGGACTGTCCCACGCGAAGCGGCGCGATGCCGAGTCGCGCGGCCCAGGGTTCGAGAGCTTCGAGCAGGCCGGGTCGTGGCGTCAATCCGTGGGCCATGGCGTCGCGCAGGCCGGCCGCGGCCGCGGCGCCCGGCAGACGCACCGCCCGGGTCGGGTCTACGGGCGGGTTGGTGCGGCAGGCCTCGGCAACCCATTCGGTCTGCCGCGTGAATGCCACGAGTCCACCGAAGAGCGCGGGGTCGAACACCTGCACGAACACCGATGCCCCCCATCCCCTCTCATGGTCGGCGCGGCCGTAGCCGGACAGGCCTTGCGTGAGCGCCTCGACCATGAGGGCCAGCGCGAAGCCCTTGTGGCCATGGTCGGTGCCGCCGGTCGGCAGCAGCGTTCCCTTGCGGTCACCCACGAGGACATTCGGATCGTTGCTCGGCCGGCCATCGGCATCAAGCGCCCAGGGGCCGGGAAAGGTGCCGCCCTCGCGGCGCAGGCGGGCGCTCATGCCGGCCGTGGTGATCGAGGCCGAGATGTCGATGAGGATCGGATCGCCTTCGGTCGGGATGCCGACCGCCAGCGGATCGGGGGTGAAGACGGCGCTGGTGCCGCCGTACGGGGCCACATGGGCGTCCGAGGGGTCGCTGCTGGCAACGATCACCATAAGCCCCTGATCGGTGGCGGCCGGGAGAAAGGCCGCCAGGCAGGCGATGTGATGGCTGCGGCGGATCGTTAGCGCGCAAAGGCCGGTCTGCTTCGCCCGCTCGGCCGCGAGGCGGACCGCCTTGTCGGTCAGCCAGACGCCCGGCAGGCGCCGCCCGTCCCAGACCACCGCCGCGGGCTTGTCGGCCAGGACCTCGGGCTCGCCGGTCTTGGTCATCCCGCCGGCCAGGACGTCCTCGATATAGTCGGGCAGCTGGGCGAGGCCGTGGGTGGTGTGGCCCATCGCGTCCGCCATGACGAGGAGGCGCGCCGTGACGGCCGGCTTGTCGCCATCGAGGCCGGCGGCGGCCAGCAGACGTTCGGCATAGGCCGCAAGCCCATCGAAGCTCGACATGGGAGACCTCAGTACGTGAGCCCCTGGGCCCAGGGGATGAATTCTTCCTCGCCATAGCCAAGCTGTTCGCTCGCTGTGCGGGCGCCCGAGGCCGTGGCGAGCATGCGGGCGTAGATGGCCTCGCCCACGGCGGCGTGGCTCATCGTGCCGTCGAGGATGGGCCCGGCGTCGAGGTCCATGTCGCCGGGCATCCGGCGGAACAGGCCCGAGTTGGTGGCGATCTTGAGCGACGGCACCGGGGCGCAGCCGAAGCAGGAGCCGCGCCCAGTGGTGAAGCAGATGAGGTTCGCACCCGCCGCGACCTGACCCGTGGCCGACACGGGGTCGTAGCCAGGCGAGTCCATGAACACGAGCCCGGGAGTCGCGATCGGCTCGGCATATTCAAAGACGGCATTGAGCGCGCTCGACCCGCCCTTGGAGACCGCGCCGAGCGATTTCTCGAGAATGGTCGTGATGCCGCCCTGTTTGTTGCCGGGGGACGGGTTGTTGTCGAGCGTGCCGGCGTCACGCCGGGCGTGGTCTTCCCACCAGGCCAGCAGGTCGCGCAGCCGTTGCGCCACGGGCTCGTTCGCGGCGCGCTCGAGCAGCAACTGCTCGGCGCCGTAAATCTCGGGTGTCTCCGACAGGATCACGGTGCCGCCATCGGCCACGAGCCGGTCGGCCGCCAGCCCCAGCGCCGGATTGGCCGAGACAGTCGAGAATCCATCCGAGCCACCGCACTGCAGGCCGATCATCAGCTGGGACGCCGGCACCGTCCTGCGCACCGCTGCGGCAGCCCGCGGCAGCATGGCCTTGAGCACGGCGACGCCGGCAGCGACCGTTGCGGCGGTGCCGCCTTCCTGCTGGATGACGCGGGTGGTCAGGCGCTCGGAGGGCGCGAGGCCGGCCGCCTCAAGGAAGGCGTCGACCTGATTGTCCTCGCAGCCGAGCCCGACCACCAGCGTTCCGGCCACGTTGGGGTGCCGTGCATAGCCGCCGAGCGTGCGGCGGAGGATCGCCATGCCGGGTCCGTCGGAGCGGAACGAGCAGCCATGCTGGTGGGTCAAGGCCACGACGCCGTCGACCGTCGGGGTGGCCGACAGGTCGACCTCGCGCCGGAACCGCTCCGCGATCTGCTTCACCACGGTGGCCGAGCAGTTCACGGTGGCGAGCACGAGCAGGACGTTGCGCGTGCCGGCCCGCCCGTCCTCCCGCCGATACCCGTCGAAGGTCGCCCCGCTCGGCCCGCCGAGAGGCTCGATCGCGTTGCGACGCGCGGAAGCCACGTCGCGGGCGGCCCGCGAAGGACGAAAGGCGAGGTTGTGGCTGTGCACATGCGCGCCGGGCGCGATCGGCCCGGACGCCACGCCAATGAAGGTGCCGAACTTGGTGACGGGCGCCCCCTCGGCGACCCTCGACAGTGCGATCTTGTGGCCGCGCGGGATCGTCTCCCGGGCCACGAGCCCCGGCGCGACCGGATCGCCGGGCGCGAGATCGGCCAACGCGATGCCGACCGGGTCGCCGGGATGCAGGCGGAGGACGGAGAAGGTCATCACAGCTCTATATGGGTTCGACGCGGCCGAACCGCATCGTCATCCCGCCGCGCCGATGTCGAACCAGATCGTCTTCGTCTGCAGGTACTGGTCGAGCGCCTCGGTGCCGTTGTCCCGCGCGAGCGAGCCGGATTTCTTGTAGCCGCCGAACGGGGTCTTGATGTCGCCCTCGGTGAAGCGATTGATCGACACCGTTCCTGCCGGGATGCGGCGGGCGAGCGAGACAGCGCGGTTGATGTCGCGGGTGAACAGCGTGGCGTGCAGCCCGAACTCGCTCGTCGAGGCGATGCGCAGCGCCTCCTCGGTCGAATCCGCCACCATGACGCCCAACACGGGTCCGAAGATCTCCTCGCGGGCAATGGTCATCTGCTCGGTGATCCCATCGAAGAGCGCCGGATCGAGGAAGAAGCCGGAAAGATCGTTGCGCTTCTCCCCGCCCATGACGAGGCGGGCGCCTTCCTGCTTGCCCTTGGCCACGTAGCCCAGCACACGGTCGCGGTGCTCCGAGGTGATCATGGCGCCGATCTCGGTCGCGGGATCGAGCGGATCGCCGACGGCGAGGTTTTTCAGGCGCGCACCGACGCGCTCCAGGAACTCGTCCTTGCGCGACCGGTGGACGATCTGGCGCATGTTGGCCGAGCAGTTCTGGCCGCCGTTCCAGCAGGCCGCCATCACGATGTTGCCGATGAGATCGTCGTCGAGCACCGCGTCGTCGAGTACGATCAGCGGGCTCTTGCCGCCCATCTCGAGGCCGATCGTCTTCATGTTGCTGTCGGCCGCGTAGCGCAGGAACTTGGCGCCGACCTCGGTGGAACCGGTGAACGATACGGCGTCGATATCATTGTGGCGGCCGATCGCTTGCCCGGTCGTCTCTCCGAGACCCGGCAGGACGTTGAGGACGCCGGCCGGCACCCCGGCCTCGGCCGCGAGTTCCGCGAGGCGGAGGGCCGTGAGCGACGTCTGTTCGGCCGGCTTCAGCAGCACCGAACAGCCTGCCGCGAGCGCGGGCGCGAGTTTCCAGGCCGCCATGAGCAACGGAAAATTCCACGGCAGCACGAGACCGACGACGCCGATCGGCTCCTTCACGATCAGCGCCAGCGCGGTCTGGCCCGTGGGCGCCACCTTGCCAAAGCTCTTGTCGATGAGTTCCGCGTACCATTGAAAGAAGGTCGGCACCTCGTGGCCGATCTCGTTGCGGCAATCCGTGATGGTCTTGCCGCTGTCGAGGCATTCCATCAGCGCGAGTTCGTCGGCGTTCTCGCGCACGAGCGCCGCGAGCCGCAGCAAGACCGCCTTACGATGCTCGGGCGCGGCGCGCGACCAGCTTCCCTCGGCGAAGCTGCGGCGGGCCGCCGCTACGGCGCGGTCGACATCGGCCTGCGTGCAGTGGGCGACGCCACCGAGCGCGACGCCGGTACCGGGGTTGAGGTTCACGAAAGTGCCGCCATCGCTCGCGTCGCAGAACGCGCCGTCGATGAAGGCCTGTTGCGGCAGGGTGACGCGCGAGGCGGCGTCGTGCAGTTGAGCAGCGTTCAGCGGAGCGTTCATGGATGGCTCTCCTGCGGCCAGGATCGGCGGGCGCGGCACTGGCCGACGTCCCAGAGACAGTGAGACGCCCGATCGGCCGCCGCGTCAGCGCAGCCCGCGCCTGTCTTGGACGAACAAGTGCGCCGCTGACCTGTGGTCTGGTTGGGACCGATCATGGCAGCGTCGACCGGCATAGAGTTGAACCCCTACGCCAGCGAATTGATGTTTTGCGTCCTTCGCCTGTGAAGATTGTGTTTTGTCTTGCCGCGTCGACGAAGCCGCGAATGGCTCAACACTCTACCAAAATTGGTCAAATACTCGCCGTAAAAGGTCAATCCGTGGCACCGAAGCTCTGCCATGATCGAGCTGTCGATGGTGTTCCTTCCAAGATCAGCGCCAGCCGATTGGCTGCGGAAGCGGCCAACTGTAGTGCAACGTCCAAGCATTGGTGACGACTGACGTGTTCTTGCCAGCAATACGGCGCAGCACGCCTCGTTCGGACAGGGTTTTGTGATGCCGGACCACCCCAAGATGCGATTGCTCACGGGCTGTTACATCACCATTCCAACCATGTTTGCCGATCCGAGCCTCGATCTCGACTGTCCGGCGATCGCGACGCATGTAAGATTCCTGCTGGATAACGGCGTCAAGGCGGGCAATGGCGTGCTGTTGGCAGGCGGGGCGGCCGGCGATTTCTCGACCATGACATTCGACGAGCGCATCCGCGTGGCCGAGACCGTCAAGGAGGCGGCCGGCGGCGCGATCCCGCTCGCCATGGGCGCCCAGACCACGAGCACCCGGGAGCTGGTCGCGCTGGCGAGGCAAGCGGAGCGGCTCGGCTTCGACTTCATCCAGGTGTCACCGCCATTCTATTTCAACCACACGGAAGGGGACTTCCTCGATCACGTGAAGGCCGCCGCCGAGGCGGCCGACGTCGGGATCATCGTCTACAATACGTTCTGGACGAGTGCCGCCGTGTCCTTCAAGACGGTCGAGCAGCTCGTGCGCATCCCAAACGTCGCAGCTTTGAAGTGGGCGACGCCGCGCACCGACGCCATGGAGTTCGAGGACGTGGTCTCGACCTTCTCCTCAACCCTTTCCATTATCGACAACCACCTGATGTTCCCGCTGAGCCATGCACTCGGCGCGCGCGCCTTCGAGGTGCACCTGTCGAACTATTGGCCCCGATGGGGCATCCGTCTCGTCGAGGATCTTGAGGCCGGTCATTACGCGAAAGTGCAGCGCTCGCTGATCAGCGATGCCATGCCATTCTACAAGCTCTGGATGGAGATCGAGGCCGAATTCACCAGCGGCGACGGCTATCTCGACAAGCTCTGCATGGAGCTGATCGGGCTTCCCTCCAGCCGCTGCCGCCCACCAACCAGGGACGTGCGCGAGGGCTACCGCGAGAAGTGCCGCGCCATGATGCTGGCCTGCGGCGTCCCGGGCGTGCTGCCCGGGCCGCATGAATGAAACGGAGACCCGCGCGCCCCAGAGGCGCCGCGGACCAAGAGGATGCAATGGTCACGCTGAAAGACATCAGCCATCACACGATCTGGCATGATCCGGCCCACTCAAACAACCAGATCGCGACCCGCCTGCTGCGCGGAGGCGAGATCGTGGCCGTGTTCAACGAGGAACGGTTTCCCTACCACCACGACAGCGGCCAGACCGTGCTGATCCGCTCCCGCGACGGCGGGATCACCTGGGACCCGGCGACCCGCAAGGTCGTTCTGCCCTGGACGCAGACCACCGGCAACTGGGATTGCGGCATCTGCGAACTCTCGGACGGCACGCTCATCATCAACCTGACCATCACGGGCTTCTTCAAGCGGGGCGTGAGAAACGAACAGCCCTCGTGGAGCAGCCATCCCGTCACGCGCGAATACGGCGACTGGAGCTGGGCCTACAAGACGCAAGGCTGGCTCGGGACCTATGTGCTGCGCTCGACCGACAACGGCGAGACCTGGAGCGAGACGATTCCCGTCAACGTGCGGCCACTGAAACACGGCGGTTGCCGGCTCGGCTGTTGGGAGCTTCCCTCGGGCTCGCTGCTGATGGGGCTCTACGGCCGCATCCGGGGTTATGGCGAGGAGGGCGAGGGCGAGTCGACCCGCTCGGCCTTGATGCGCTCGGACGATGGCGGCGAGAACTGGGAGTATTTCGCGACGCTGGCCTACGACCCCGCCAGCATCATCGACTACGAGGAACCGGCGCTGCTCCGG